>NZ_AWXL01000007.1:0-17036 GCF_000485845.1 Rickettsia gravesii BWI-1
TGATATATTGAATGAAAAAAGTGATATATTTTTTAGAAGAAGATAATATAAAGAAGAAAGTTTTTGGCAGATAAGCTTTATACGGGATAAGCAATAACAGCACTAATAAAACATAATGAAGTTGCTTAAGTACCAAAAGGTTAAAATTATTATGCTTCTTTAGAATTAAGAAGCTACTTATTATTGCAATTTTAATTTTTGTTTTAATTGTAATCAACTATTATTAATAAAAATAAGCAATGACTTTTATGGAAGATTTAAGCTCTTGGAAAGAAAAGTTTGAAACTTGCGTTTACGCTAAAAAACTATTAGACAACATCGAATATTTAAACGCTAAAGTAAAAAATCCTGTTGATATAGAAGAAGTTAAAAAAGGTATCTACTACGCTCGCAAGTATCACGGCTTACAAATGCGTCAATCAGGCGATCCTTATTATTCTCACCCGATTGAAGTAGCGATTATGCTCGCAGAGTTTGTAGCCGGAGAATCTCCTAAGCTTTATAATGCTATTATGCTGCAAGCTGCTTTACTGCATGATACTATTGAAGATACAGAACTGACTGAAGAAGTAATAACTACAATTTTTGGACTGGAAGTAGCAAATCACGTAGAGGGTTTAACTAGAATAAAACCTTACGGAAAAATAAGTAGTGAGGAAAGTCTGAATTTGCTAGTTAGACAAAAAAGATATGATACAGTATTAATAAAGTTCTTTGACAGAATGCATAATTTACAAACTTTAGGTGCTAAATCACCTGAAAAAATGAGGAAAGTTTAATTAGTTTTGTAAAAATTGCTATGTATATAGAGGCACATGAAATAAAACAACAATTAATTAAACTGTGCTACAAATAAATTCTGATGAGTAATTTCTGCAGGGCTATAATTAAAAGTATTTTTTAATATATTAGCACAATAAATATATGATACATAAAATGCTATAGGATCTGCACAATCTAATAAAAAAACGCTATATTACTTTTATCTTCTTAGGATCAATATTAGCTTGTTCTAAAGTTTTTCTTAAATATCGTTTAGCATCCACAAACTCCGGTGTCTCTCTAAGCGAAGTTCTCCCGATGACTCCTACTATAGCGATTCCAGCACCGATTAAAAAAGCTATACGCCAACTAAAACCAAATGAAGTAACTAAAGAAGATAAGCATAATGCTCCAAAACCACCTAATATACAAAAACTATCTAAAGTTGCTACAGTTGGATATTGTACAGGTGGTTTAATAAATTCAGTTAAATATACATCTGCTCCTATTACTTTTCCCATTGAGGATATGCCTTGTGCCATATGGCATGTTATCATAACCCATGTAGCTACAATTTCTATTTCATCATAAGTTGAAGATTTGCCATAATAAAACAAGCTATAGCCATAAGCAAAGTAGTTATTATTATAGTTGATTTTCTTCCTATATTATCACCAAGCCAACCAAAGATTAATGCTCCTATCAGTCTAAATACATATGTTGAACATAATGCGGCTGCTTCATAGATTAGAGCAGTCTGAGGATCAGCTTGAGGAAAAGCTCGTTGAGAAGCACTGCCATATGTACATATAAATATAAATCAAAATATTCAAGAAAAGTTCCAATAGACAAAATACCTCATGCTTGTTTTTGTTCTCTATTTAAACTTGTTTGTGCTTTCGAGCATAAATTCTTTATAAAAAATTAAATTGTAAAGAAATCTATACTGTTTTATATAAAAGTCAATAGGAAATTGCGCTTTATACGAAAATCAGAAAGTGAAGTGCAACTTATTATTAATCTATGTTATCCATTTTGTAAATATAATTGCACTAGTTTAAAGCGGTATGTCCGTGTACCTGAGCATTCATCACAAGCCCAAAGCCGATTAGCATGGATGCGATCATTGTTCCGCCGTAAGAAATAAATGGCAGCGGTACGCCTACTACGGGAAGCAAGCCCATAACCATAGCTATATTAATAAATACGTGACTAAATAAGATTGAAGTAATACCTATTACCATTAATTTACTAAAAATCTCTCGGCAATTTGCGGCAATTAATAAAGAAATAGTTATAAGTGCAAAATATAATATTAGTAAAAACATTCCTCCTATAAAGCCGAACTCTTCAGCGAAGGTAGCAAAGATAAAGTCAGTTTGATGTTCGGGAAGAAAATCCAAATGGCTTTGGCTACCTTGATTTAAACCGCGTCCAAATAGGCTACCTGAACCTATAGCGATTTTAGACTGAATAATATTATAACTAGCACCGAGTGGATCATGTTCGGGATCTAAAAAAACCATTACCCGTTTTTTTTGATAATCATACATCATATTCCAAGCAATAGGTAGGCTAATAAGAGCAGCAAGACCTAGTATTATAAAATATTTTATTCTAAAACCTGCCGCAAAAAATATAATTGCTGAAACAATTAAAACAATCATTCCCGTACCTAAATCCGGTTCTCTAATTATTAGAAAAGCCGGTATTAAAACTCCTATAATCGGTATAATAACTTTATAAAATTTTGTAAGATCATCAATTGTTAGTGAATGGAAATATCTAGCAAGCATTAGTACAACGGCGATTTTTATCGGTTCGGAAGGTTGAAGCTTAACTATGCCGATATCAATCCATCTTTTACCGCCCATGGCAGTTGAGCCGAAAAGCTCCACGGCTACTAGTAAAGCGAGTACGCACAAATAAAAGATATGCGATAACCTAAATATTATGCGTAAATCAATTAATGCAATAATAATAGCTAAAGGCAAGAATATACAAAAATTTATAATTTGTTTGTAAGCCCAGGGTTGCAAATTGCTATTTGCTGCAGAATAAAGCACAATGAAACCAATACAGCAAATTAAGCTAATTAGTAAAATTAAAGTAATCGGTAATTTTTGTAATTGTTCTAGATAATTTTTATGCATTGTTTTTGTATTCAGTAGAGGTGTTGTATGTCATTCCTGCTTTCGCAGGAATGACATAACAGGATTCCAGCAACAAATCTGCTAACTAAACCCCAACATCAAACACCTTAAAAATAAATACTAATTCGTCAGCTATCTCTTTCAGATAATCAAAACGACCGGCAGAACCTTTATGTCCTGTATCCATATTTGTTTTTAATAATAAGGGATTATTGTCCATTTTTAGTTCTCGTAATTTTGCTACCCATTTAGCAGGTTCCCAGTAACCTACACGTGGGTCGGATATACCGCAAGTAACGAATAGAGCAGGGTAGTTTTGTGCTTTTACGTTATCATAAGGGGAATATGATTTAATATATTCAAAATATTCTTTCTCTTTCGGATTACCCCACTCATTATATTCCAAGAGAGTTAACGGTAAGCTTTCGTCAAGCATGGTACTCAAAACATCAACAAACGGTACATGCGCGATTGCTGCTCTATAGATTTCCGGTTTTTCGTTGAGTACGTAACCGATTAACATACCGCCGGCACTACCGCCCATTATTGCTATATTGTTGTTACTTGTATATTGCTCGTTAATTAAAGCTCTACTACAGGCTATGAAGTCTTCAAATGTTCTTTTTTTGGTTAAAAACTTAGCAGCTTCATACCAATTATGACCTAGATCATCGCCACCTCTAATATGAGCAACTGCGTAAATAAAACCGTGATCGGCAAGTGTCACTGCTGTATTTCTAAAATTGACGGGCATAGCGATGCCATAAGCACCGTAACCCATTAGATATAAAGGATTTGAACCGTCTTTTTTAAATAAAGATTTTTTATAAAACAAGGTTATAGGTACTTTTACATCTTCATTATCTGCAAATATTCTCTCTACTTTATACTCCTCCGGGTTAAAGCCTGAAGGTATTGCGTGGCTCTTTAATATCGTTAATTTATCGCTATTAAAATCGTAGCTATAAGTGGTATTGGGTTTTGCTAGAGAAGAGTAATCTATTCTGATATCGTCTTCCTCAAAGTTTGTAGAAAAACTACTTGCTTGGAAACTTTCGTCGGGAAAATGAATTGTGTTTTCTTGTAAATCTTTAAATCGCTTTATTTTAATTAGCGGTAAACCTTGGTCACGATAGTTTAAGATTAAATAATTATTTGTAACATTAAAGCTTTTTAAATATTTGTCTTGTTCTTCCTTAATATAAATATTATCCCAATCATCCCAGCTAGTATTTTCAAAATTATTTACCGGCAGTTTTATAACATGGAAATTTTTAGCTTTATAATTAGTTTTAATATAAAAATAATCGCCATTATATTCTATTTCATAGAATATTTTGTTTTCTGCAGCTCGTACTAATTTAGGCATAAAACTATCATCCTGCATAGAAATTACGTAAATTTCATTTTCATTATGATCGCCTGAATTTATAAAAATATATTCATGACTTGCTGATTTTTTGCAGTTGATAAAATGAAGAGGGTTTTTTACCTCGAATATTAATTTATCCTGAGTGACCTCTTCACCTAGACGGTGAAACATTACCTTATCCCAGCGTTGATTCTCATTAATAGTAATATAGAAAAAGCCGTTTAAGTGTTCATGCCAAATTATAGTAGGAGCTACAGCTAAATCTCGATTGCTTGATACAAGCGAATTTTGCGGCATTCGCCTATGCTCACGTACATTTGTACGTTCCGCAGGTTCTTCCTGAAATTCATCTTGTCTGAAGCGATCGAGATTTAGCTGTACATTGCCTAATTCATCAGGTAAGTATTTTTGTTCTTTAAGGTTGTATATTTTGATATTGTATTGTTCATTACCTGTAAAATTAACACTATAAGCCATTAAATTGTGATCAGGTGACATTGCAACTGTAGCAACATCAGTAAAACCGCTATCTGGAGCAAGAAGGTTGACATCTAATATTACTTCTTCCGCTGAATCCATATTATTATGCTTTCTGCAATATATCGGATAATTTTTATTCTCCTCTACTCTATGGTAATAGTAATAATCTTTGTTCTTAACATAAACCGATTCATCATCTAATTTAACCCGTCCTTTTAATTCTTCAAAAATCTTTTCCTTATCATTTTGCAGATCGGCAAAGAAATTTTCGGTATATTGATTCTCAGCTTTTAAATAATCTAAAATTTGAGAGTCTTCTACATTTGGCCACTTAGGATCACGCAGCCAGTGATAATCATCGTTTATTGTTGCTCCGTGAACTTCAAAGCTGTAATTTTGTTTGTCTATCATTGGTGGTTTCATGTTTTTTATTTTTTTGTGTTGTTATGCCTAAAGTCATCATTGCGAGGAGCTGTAGGCGACGCGGCAATCTAGTAAAATAATAAAAAAATTCTGTAATCAGAATTTTTTACTGGATTGCTTCGTCGAAACTTACAGTTTCTTTTCGCAATGACGATTTTAGTATCTATACAACAATGACATCGAATTATTGTAGTGTTAAAATCAAACTAATTAATAGGAATAATACAATCAATACAGCAGTTTGCTGATTATGCCAAGCAGATATTTTACTTAAAATATTATCCCAAATAACCTTAAAATTAAGATATTCTGCCGCATCTTCGTTATTGTCTGCCGTTTCTTTATATTTATCGATACTGAAATATATAAATTTTTCAATATATTGGTATAGGTCAAGGTTTATGTTTTCTGTCGAAATGCGTGGTATTTTTCTAAATATTAAAGCCAATAACAGTGAGATTGCAAGGATAACTAGCTTAAAGTTAGCAGTATGTGATATTTGAATAGGGTAGAATAAACATATGCATAAAGTTATGATGCAGAAAGAGAGGTAGGTTATAGTTCTTATGTCATTCCCGCGGAAGCGGGAATCCAGAAATATTATAAAGCTTTTATTTTTAAGGTCTTTACTGGATTCCTGCTTTCGCAGGAATAACATAAAGAGAGACGGGAATGACTTAGAACTCTCCATCAACAACCCAAATAATACGGTACAAGTCGCTATCTTGGAAAATAGCATTACACTATTCTCGTTTAAAATATTAGCTATTTCATCTTTAATATAAGAAGAACTAATAGGCAGTATAGATGTATAGATCAATATACTAATAACAAATCCGCTTAATAAAATAAAATTAATTTGAGTATTCTGAAGATCTTGGTAATTTTTAATATCATACTCATCTTCTATATAAGCGAAATATAAAGCAAATAATCCGTTATATAATATATGTATGAATATAAAGCTTGTAATAAGATAAGCTATATTTGGAGAGTTTATGCTAATAGCCGTTAATATAAAACCAAGCTGTGATACGGTAAGATAACATATTAATCGTTTAAGTTTTTTTTCAATTAGAGCAAATACTAATCCGTAAATGATCATTGATATCCCAAAAAACTTTAATGTCTCAAGACCACTAAATAATTTTAAAATGATAATTAAAGTAACTTTAGTAGTAAAACTAATTAAATATACAATACCGCTACTTGAAGCTATAGGATAGCAATGAACCACCCAGCCGTTTACAAAAATAGCCGAGGCATTAATTAAACAACCTGCAAGTATGAATATTGCCGGTAACTCAAAATTATTTACTGATTCCGTTAAAGAAGTAAAAGTCGTATTACTTGTTGTTTGGATTAGAAGAGTCATACCGATTAAGATTAGCCCGCTGCTGAATAAATGAGTGAGGAAATATTGACGTGCCGGTTTTATCTTTAATTGGTCACAAAAAATAATTATGCAGGCAAAAATCGTCATGAATTCAAGCGAGATTATCATGGAAATAAAATCAGCTGCAAATACGCATATAATAGAGGATAAACAGTATAAACTACCTATTAAGCATTCTAATTTTCTATTTTGGGAAATTGTATAAAGATTTAAGATAGCAGTAACAATTAGAAATGCTAGAGCTATTAGCTGATTTTGTGGGTGAAAATCAAACATAAGCTCAAAATTAGTAAGCGGAAATGTACACTTGGTATTTTGAATAAACATTTTAATCTTTAGAAGAAACTGTTAAAACCTCTAGTCCCTGGATTCTTTTAAAGTCTTTTACATTTAGAGTTAATATCGGAAAACCTTTTGTAATAGCCGTTGCTGCAATAAGCATATCATGAGTTCCTATAGTTATACGTTGTGTGTATGAATCATGAATAATACGTGCATATGTATATACTTATTCAATACCGAACGGTAATATAGTAAACAGACTTTTTACGTATTCTATAAAAGCTAAAAATTTTATACGTTTATTCTCATTCTTGACTCTATCTACTCCTATTAATAGTTCAGTTAACACAATAGGACTAATATAAGCCTGACCGTAATGTGACCATTGCTTAGTACTTACCTTGCCTCTTTCTAAAGCTATGATTATAGCAGTATCAATAATTAATCCCATCTTTCAACCAATTTTTTAATATCTTGTTTAGTATTGCGTCTTATTTCTTCAAGATTTTTCATGAATTGATCAGCATCTTCAAGATCAAGATGTGGACCATTTTTAAAAGCTTCCTCTAAGTCTCTTACTGCTACAGAAGGCTTGATTTCTGCAGGCGTAATCCTTGCTACGATATGATTACCTTTTTGAACGTCAAAGCTTTCGCCTTTATAGTAAACTCTATTCATAATATCTGAAAAAGATCGTACAAATTCTGTTGCTCTAATAATTTGTGCCATATTTGTACTCAAAAATAATTACCATATTTATACCTTTGATACTTCAAGATTTGGTACGTCAAATTTCGGGATTTGCCTGTGCTCACGTACTATATTGTACGCTGTGCAGGCGCACTGCTTATTTGACTTACAACTTTTGAAGTATCTGCGGTATACATATTATATGATTATGTGTAAATTATGTAAATATGTTTATGTAATATAAGCTAAAAATTCTCTGATTAAGATTTGAATAAAATAGAAAAGCGTTACGGCACAGCAGCACATTATTATACTAATTTGCATAGAGTAGGGGAGTGGTTTTGTTACGCTAGATTCTACTAAAGAAGGTTTATAAATAGAGCTTAATATTTTGAGCAGGTAAAGGCTTGAGAATATACTACTAGCTATTACGACAATCATAACAATGATTTGATTCTGTTCGCTTGCGGCAAGTAATATTGAGAATTTGCTAATAAATCCGCTAAAGATAGGTATACCGATTAATGATAATGAAGAGATAGATATAATAAAAGAAATTAAAGGAAATTCTTTGGATGTACCATGTAAATTCTGTACTTGATCAGCTTTCTTTAAACTGTAAATACTTCCCATACTATAAAATAAGCAGATTTTTGTAAAAGAATGTGAAACTAAATGGAGTATTGCGGCTCCAAGTGCCTTAGGTGTTAACATGAAAGCACTAAGCAATGCAAGGCTTAATTGGTTCATAGTGGAGTAGGCGAGTATTTTTTTGATATTATCTGTGTCTAGGGCTTTGATTGAGCTATAAAATATGCTTACTATCGGTATAAAAATTAACCAGTTAAACTCGGCAAATATCATTTGTAAATACGATAAACCGAATATATATAATAGGATTTTGTAAATACAAAATAATCCGGTTTTAACCACTATTACGGCATGCAGCAAACTACTAATGGGGTAATGTGCAACCATTGCAGCAGGAAGCCATGAATGCACTGGAAAAATTGCAGTTTTAGCAATACCGCAAATAAACATTAACAATAAAATAATTGACTGGTTTTTGGAAAAATAATTTTCTACTAAACTCCCAATTGCAAAATCTCCGTTACCGGCTTTAGTATAAACAATTATAACTGCCGGTAAAAATAATATTGTGGCAGAAATCATCAGAATTTTTAGATATTTATATAACCCGCTAAGTACTATATTATTTTTGGTATGTCCTATTAAAAAAGCTGTAGAAATAGTTAAAAGCTCATAGCAAATAAACATCGTGAATAAGTTGCTAGATAAAGCAATTAAAACACCGATTAGAATAGTTAAGTTAAAGAAAAATAAGAATCTAGAAGAATAGTCTATATTATTAATAGCAAGATATTTAGGAGTGTAAAGTAAAGCACAAATCCATAAAAAGCCTATTAAGCTTAAGAAAATAAGCCCTAAAGGTTCAAGATGGAATCCTATAGAGTAATTACCGAATATATTAAATTCAAATCCTGCTCTAATACCTTTTAAAAACAACCAGTCTATAATTAAAATATTACCGAAGAAAAAAATAGCGATAGTAATAAGTAAAAAATTACGTATAAAGCTATCTTTTTGAGTGGCATACGGGCTAGTTAAGTTTAATGCACCAACTAGCAAAGTTGATAGAATCAGAAGACTCGGAGTAGTAAATTGTGTAATCATGATAAGCTGTTATACTTTTTTTGATAGTATGGTTAGAGCATTACCTGTATGGCTTTCTATGTCATGCCTAGCTAAAAGTGGGAATCCAGAAAAAGCGAGATAAATCGTGCTTTTAGTTTTAAAAACTTACTGTGTTTATATTTTTTAATTACTGGATTCCCGCCTTCGCGGGAATGACAATAGTACCATTTTATAATGGTAAAATAACGATCCTACGGAGCTAAGTAAAATTATAATAAAATCTACTATTAGATTTTGTGTTAATAATAATTCAAGAATATTTACTTTGATAAAAAATAATGGACTGATAGGTAAGCCACAGCTGCAAATAATAGCAATTATTATTAAAACTTTGTTAGGCCCTCTTTTATAGCTTTCATTATAAGCATCTATCAAGAAAAGAGCTATTTTATTTATACTATCCGCAAGTAATAAACTTGGTAAAACTATTATACCGTTTTCGGTTACGTATAATAAAAATACGTAACCTATTTGAGTGAAACATGAATAAATTATAATATTCTTGAAATCTTTTGCTTGGTAAGCAAAATACGGGGCTATAATAAGAGTAGCTAAAGCGATAGGTTTTATAAAATTTGTAATAGCCGTTTTAATTGTCTCATAG
This sequence comes from Rickettsia gravesii BWI-1, assembly GCF_000485845.1. Lineage (NCBI taxonomy): Bacteria > Pseudomonadati > Pseudomonadota > Alphaproteobacteria > Rickettsiales > Rickettsiaceae > Rickettsia > Rickettsia gravesii. The sequence goes on from NZ_AWXL01000007.1 coordinate 9,879, forward strand.
CCTATAATAATATAAGTAAATTTATATATTATATATATTCCTATTATAGTAGAAATCCCTGCTAAATATACTAAAATAACTGAAGCCGTGTTATTATAAGCTCTCATCATCCAAAAATGCATAGGGAAAAAAGCTGTTTTTAAAATAGCACCTATTAAGAAAAAACCGATAGCTATAGTGATTATACGGGAATTAGTATGTTCTTGTAAATAAGCTGCAATTTCTGCCATATTCAAACTACCCGTAATGTTTAGCAAAAATCCTATAGATATAAGAATAAGAGTTGCACCGATACTACCTATTATCAAATAATCAAAAGCTCCGATTAAAGATTTTGGATTATTACCTGAGGCTATCAGGACATAGCTACTAAGTGTCGAAATCTCTATAAATATATATAGATTAAAAAAATCGTGAGTAGCAATCATCCCTAAATAGCCCGTATGAGCGAATAATAATATACCGTAAAATAAAGATTTTCTATTATTGTTTATATATTTTAAGATAGTTTGATTAGTAATCTTATGACAAAAAACTAAAAAGAATAATAAAACCAAGTTAAGATAAATAATAATAGCTTGGTTTAGTGCATTTAGCCGATATTCTATTCCTATTTTTGAAGTCCATCCTCCCATGGTGTAAGATAGCTCCGTATTTTGTATAATGCTATATCCATAAACACTGACCAAAAGGCTAGATAAAATGCAAATCGTAGTAATTATTCGTGCAAAGGTAATAAAGCGAAAAGATATTATTGAGAGTAAAGCCCCGAATAAAGGGAATAATATTTGTATGATAGGGATATGGTTAGCTAGAATCATTTATCAAAATTAATTTCATTTTCTGATATTGTACCAAAATGTTTATAAATTTGATATATTAAACTTAAAGCTACGCTAAGATTAGCAAACCCAACTACTATAGCAGTTAGCATTAATACATGAGGCAAAGGGCTAGTGTAAGTAGTGACGCCCTCTTGTAAAATAGGTACACCGCCTGTTTTAATTTTTCCGATACTTAAATAAAATACTAACACCAAACTTTGAAAGATTCCAAGCCCGATAATTTTATGAATATAATTACGACTTGTAAGCATTATAAATAAGCCGCTAGTTAGTAAGATCAAGGCAAAGAAATATATTAAATGATGCATAATTATATTGTTATTGTAAGAAAAGCATTGTTACGTGAATCAGTTTCATCGTCATTGTTACGCTCCTTTTAGTCGCTCGCAATGACGTTGGTAGACATTAATACGCTTTGAAAGACTGATTAAATACGCATGTGATTTTTTTGCCCTTACGTATAGCGAGCTTAGGAAAAACCTGTTCAAGGATCACCATATTAGGATTATCTTGAGCAAGGCGATAATTTACTAAAGATTCTCGAAGTGAATCATCTACAGCAAAAATACCGGAAATTTCAGCGTTTTTATCTCTAAATTGCAGATAAGTAAACTCGCCGTCATCAAAAATTTTAATAGGAGCTATTTCTTCGCTGCCGCTAATATAGTAATTAAAGTTATATTTTTCAGGATGAGTCAGGTCGGGACTTGCTAGGGCAGCAGAAAAAGTTTGCATATGACCGCTCATATTGTCATTTTCGTCATCCGGATAAAGAAACTTTACGTTAAAGACCATTTCAGGATCACGCATATCAAGAGTTTCGGCGGCATATAGTTCAAAGAAGTAAGTCCGTTTATTAGTAATTAAAGTCATATTAGTAGTAGCATCCGGTTCCATCGGTTTAATAAAAATCCTATGACCGGCAGGTACTATTTGCCATGAAGTAGTATCTCCCATAGAAATACTTACTATTTCCTCGTCTCTTGCTAGTTCTATGCTTGCTTGATAGCCGTAATATCCTGTGAATTTGAAAACATCGTCAGGGTTATAAGTCATAACTCTTAGACGTGGGTCTCGACCTAGAGGTCGTGATATAGTAAGAGCAAATACATCTAATGTAAGTATTATAAAAGTACAAAATATTATTAGTTGCTTCATATTATTTCTGATTTTTATTCCTTAATAACTTTAGCTTGTAACTAGTAACGGTAAAATTGAACGGCATATCAGGTGATGTACTTGTACTGATAGAATCCATTATAAATCCGATTCTTGCTTCCCATACCATATTTTCTAAAATTGCACCCGTACTATTTTTTGCCAATGATTCAAAAGTAACAATTGCCTCGTTATCGTTTATATTGTTAATTGATAATATATTAATTGAGCGTCTATATAGTTTTTGATATCTTATGACCGGTGATAATGGGTTATCAATATTCATAAAATTAGCAAATTGCATATAAACAATACTTGTAGAAGCATTTTTGATAAAGGTAAATTGTTCTTTTAATATATCGTAATTGTATTCTTCTCGTTGGTTTACATAATTCTGAAGCATAATATTTGCAATAGCGATATAAGGATTTGCTAATGCTGAATGTTTAGTATTAGTAACGGCAGCTTGTTTTTCGGCATCATCTTTTATTAAATAACTTACTTTTTTGTTTATTGGTAGCAATATGTTGATATTTATACAAATTAAGGTTAATAATAAGGTAAAAATCGTGCATATTAAAAGCAGAAGACTTCTATGACTTAACGGTAAGATATACTTAAAATTATACCATTTTCTTGCATCAATAAAATATTCGCCGGATTTTATATATTCTTGTATTGCGTTGGTTAATGGGTCCATAGATTAATATCTAATTTTATTCTGTTTTAACTCTATCATAATTATTATAATATATGATTATGATTTGTTAATTTAATGTTATTTAAGCTATAAAATAAGTTTATATTGTTGTTACAATACCAAATATTGTTTAACTTTAAAATTAAAATAAATAAATTATAAATTAAAATTATACAATAACAATTATTGATGGTAGTTATTATGTTATACTCGTCCCACTTGAAAAATTGGTGATAATGTCTTTATAAGTCCGCAGGTAGCCACGTATTAAGTATACGCTCTGCTCCCAAGCTGAACTTCGTATAACTACTCTTTGATTTACTTCAGAGTATGATAGTTTACAATCTTTTTAATATTTTTTTATATTTATAAATAGATTTTTGCAAAAAATGCTTGTGAACTATTGTATAGTAAGGTAATTTTAAAATAGTAACAAGATAATTTAATAATGTATAATTAGAATGTTAAAATCATTAAAGCTTCTATTAGTATTAATTATGCTTGCTCAATTGTTGTCATGTACCCCTTCAGCTCCCTATGAAATTAAAAGCCCGTGCGTTTCTGCTGATATAGATGATGGCTCGAGTGTAAGCATAAATCCTTGTATAAGAAGACCTGTTAATTCAGTAAATATAGTATAAAAGTAATTAGTTTTACACAATAACAATGTAATAATAAAAATACCTTTGATATGAATAATATATTTGGCTTCTTTAAATCAAGTAATAACTCGCAAAGCGGTTCAGGAGATACACAAACGCACGAAAGTATTAAATTGGCTAATCCTTTAAAAATTACTCAGAATTGGTATGAAGAGCGATATGATAAGTTACTTGTTCAACGTAACTTACTTATCATATTAATAATACTACTAACCATTTTTATGATTATATCAACTTTAGTAATAGCATTTGTAGTAAAATCTAAACGGTTTGATCCTTTTGTTATTCAGCTTAATAGTAATACCGGACGTGCCTCGGTGGTAGAACCTATTTCATCACCGGTGTTAACGGCGGATGAGTCTCTTACAAGGTATTTTATAAAGAAATACATAACGGCACGGGAAACATATAATCCGGTTGATTTTGCGACGATAGCTCGTACGACAATAAGATTATTTTCAACAAGCAGTGTTTATTACAATTATCTTGGCTATATAAGAAATAAAGATTTTGATCCTACTTTAAAATATAAAGAAGAGAATACTACATTTGTAGTAATAAAATCATGGTCAAAAATCGCAGCAGATAAATATATAGTTAGATTTTCCGTAAATGAAACATCAGGAAACCAATTAGTTTATAATAAAATAGCGGTAGTAAGTTATGCTTATGTACCTATGCAATTAACAGATTCAGAACTTGATGTAAATCCGGTAGGGTTTCAAGTTAACGGATATAGGGTAGACGATGACAATAGTTAGATTTTATTTTTTAGTTTTTATATTATTAAGCGGTTTTACAGTACAACGAGAATGTCCACTTGTAGATGATCCATGTAATAGTAGTAATAATTATGTAGATGATTTATCTATAACTAAAGATAATAGGATAAAAACTTATATATATAATCCAAATGAAGTTTATTTATTAGTTTTGCATTTTGGCTTTCAATCGCATATAGAATTTGCTAAAAACGAAGAAATCCAAAATATAATTCTTGGGGATGCTTATGCTTGGAAAATAACTCCTTTGGCAAATAGATTATTTATTAAGCCTCTTGAAAAAGATATTCGTACAAATATGACTATTATAACTAATAAAAGAATATATGAATTTGATATCGCTTCTACGGAACTTATGATGGGTAACGAAAGGGATTTAGTATATGTAATTAAATTTTACTACCCTAAGAAAAATAGTAATTACATGGCAAGATTTTAATCGATGTCATTTCTGCGTAGATACGTCATTGCGAGCAGCCGTAGGCTGCGTGGCAATCTCATGAAATAATACAAACTCCTAAGATACGGACGTATAATTGCTCTGCGCTTTCCTCGCAATGACGGGAAAACTGATCCACGCAACAATGACAATAAAAACACTTTAACTAATATAATTTAGATATGGCTGAAGAGCAAAATAACAATCATAATACCGGTTCTTTATCAGGAGCAGATTCTCCTGAAGTACAAAGAGAATTATCAAAAATTTCGGTTAGCTTTAATAAGAGTATTGCGATAGTAGTCGTAATTTGTGGTATTTTTATATATATTTTTTATACTCTTTTTTTCGGTACTGAAAAAGAAGAAATACCGGAGACTCAGATACCGAGTAATATTGTAAAACCCGTTACGGAGGTTGATGATAATATTCCGGAGATTCCAAAGTTACCTGATCCGCCTAAGCTTGAGACGCCCACCGCTCCTCCACTGCCTCCCCCTCCGGTAGTAAAAGTTCCACCGGTCTTATCTCCTACTACTCCTGTAGAAGAGAATAAAGACAAAACGCTTCCATTGCCGCCGGTTTCGTTGCCTTCGACTTCAGGAACGTTAGTTGAGAGCGATGCAGAGAAGCAACGTCGTGAAGCCAAAAGAAAATCAGCTATAGTGTTAATTGGTGGTGTAGAGCCTAAAAAAACACCGGAACAGATTACGGCAGAAGCGACCTTTAAAAATCGCGGTGATATGTCTTTGGTTCTCGGACGCGGTAAATTAATTGATGCAGTCCTTGAGACGGTAATAAATAGTGATCTCGGCGGTGAAATAAGAGCCATTATTAGTAGAGACGTATTTTCTGAGAAAGATAAAGTTATATTGATACCGAAAGGGTCAAAAATATTCGGTAAATATGCAACCTCAACTTCGTCAGATAGTTACGGGAGAGTTTCTATAATATGGGATAGAATCGATTTAACTAACGGTTATACTATAGAATTCGACTCACCTGCAGTTGATAATTTAGGTAGACCGGGATTACAAGGAAGAGTTGATAATAAATATAAAGAACAATTTGCAAATGCCGTATTACAATCCGGCTTTAATATAGGGCTTGCTAAAGTCCTTGATAAGTTAGTGCCGCCTCCTATAGATTCTCAGGCAGCGGCTACCAATAGTGCTACGGCAACACAATTGTTAAATACTGCTCAAACTATTGCGTCTAATACCGCTATAGATGCAAATACTAGGATAGTTACAATTTGTACTAATATACTTGCTGCTATTACTGATAAAACTTCGACTGCTTATACTACTATGACTCAAGCATGTACAACCGCACAAACTGCTTCTTCAGCGAATACTGCTGAGCAGAGACTTCAAACCTTAGTACAGGCAGTTAATACGGCAGCTTCAAGTTTGCTTACTACTACCTCTATAGCATCAACTCCGACGCAAGCACAACAAGCTTCTACTCAAGCTTTTACGGATGTGACGAATGTTGTACAAAATATGATAACTCAGCAGCAGTTTAAGCCGACGACAACGGTTAATCAAGGTACGCCGGTTAGAATATACGTTAATAAGGATTATAAATTCCCAAAAGCCGTTTTATTAAAATCGAAGGTAATGAAATGAATGAAGAATTTGCAGCCTTAGAGACGTTTTTACTTCCTTTTAAAAATTTATTTGCTGAAGACGGTATTAACGAAATTATGGTTAATAAGCCTGGAGAAGCATGGGTTGAAAAAAAAGGCGATATATATTCTAAGCAAATACCGGAACTGGATAGCGAACATCTACTTGCATTAGGGCGTTTAGTCGCTCAATCTACCGAACAGATAATTTCAGAAGAAAAACCGCTTCTTTCGGCAACTTTGCCGAATGGCTACCGTATTCAAATAGTATTTCCTCCTGCTTGTGAGATAGGACAAATCATTTATGCTATAAGAAAGCCTAGCGGTATGAATCTAACTTTAGATGAATATGCTAAAATGGGGGCATTTGATGATACTGCAACAGAGAGTTTAGTAGATGAAGATGCAGTAATTTTAAATAATTTCTTAGCTGAAAAAAAGATTAAAGAATTTATTAGACATGCAGTTGTTTCAAAGAAAAATATCATAATTAGCGGCGGTACTTCAACCGGTAAAACTACTTTTACTAATGCGGCACTCACTGAAATACCTGCAATAGAAAGATTAATTACTGTAGAAGATGCTCGTGAGGTTGTACTATCAAGCCATCCTAACAGAGTGCATTTACTGGCTTCCAAAGGAGGACAGGGGCGTGCAAATGTTACTACTCAAGATTTAATAGAGGCCTGTTTGCGTTTAAGACCAGATAGGATTATAGTAGGTGAGCTGCGAGGTAAGGAAGCTTTTAGTTTTTTGCGTGCTATTAATACAGGTCATCCCGGTTCAATATCAACACTGCATGCTGATAGTCCCGCTATGGCTATTGAGCAGTTAAAGCTTATGGTTATGCAAGCAGATCTTGGTATGCCGCCTGAAGAAGTAAAGAAGTATATTTTAACCGTTGTAGATGTCGTTGTGCAGTTAAAACGTGGTAGCGGCGGG
>NZ_AWXL01000008.1:0-11170 GCF_000485845.1 Rickettsia gravesii BWI-1
GTGGTAGCGGCGGGAAAAGATATGTTTCGGAAGTATATTATAAGAAGAACAAGAACGTTGAGGGGATGGTTTAAAAACGTCATTGCGAGGAAATTACGAAGTAATTGACTAAGCAATCTCAGGCCACAATCCTGAGATTGCCACGCTCCTTTTAGTCGCTTGCAATGACGTAAAAATTATTCCACGCAAAAACTAATATATAAGAATAAACTAGAAATATCAATTCATGGAATGGCATAAGATACTTAAAGTTACTAGAAATATATTCGGTCATGCTATAATTCATCCGGTTGTTATTTTTTGTACCATTTGGATAAGCGGTGCATTTGTTGCAATTGTTACTAATGAGGTTGGAGCTTTAGGTGTAGATATAAATGCTATAAATATTGCTTATAAGTGGGCTTACTGGCTTATTAACGTTTGGGGGCAGTTAAAAATTGCCGACTATAATTATTTAAAATTGAAGCTACTTGCCTCTCTTCTCGGTCCGGCTATTATTGTTATAATATTTTACATTAAAAATTTTGAAAGAATAAAATCATTACAATTTTTCAAACAAGATGAAAAAGTATATGGAGATGCAAGCTGGGCTAATCCGTCAGATATAGAGGCTGCAGGTCTTAGATCTAAGAAAGGTATGCTGATCGGTGTTGATGCCGGTGGATATTTTGTTGCAGACGGGTTCCAGCATGCTTTATTATTTGCTCCTACCGGTTCAGGTAAAGGTGTAGGGTTTGTGATACCTAACTTGTTATTTTGGAGTGATTCGGTAGTAGTGCATGACATAAAGCTCGAAAATCACGGGTTGACAAGTGGTTGGCGTGAGAAGCAAGGGCAGAAAGTTTTTGTATGGGAGCCTTCTAATCCTGATGGTGTGACTCATTGTTATAATCCGATTGATTGGGTTAGTACTAAGCCTGGGCAAATGGTTGATGACGTTCAAAAAATTTCAAATCTTATAATGCCGGAAAAGGATTTTTGGAATAATGAGGCACGAAGCTTATTTTTAGGCGTAACTCTATATTTAATAGCCGATCCTACTAAAACTAAATCTTTCGGTGAAGTAGTGCGTACTATGAGGAGTGACGACGTAGTTTATAATCTAGCGGTCGTACTCGATACGCTTGGTGGTGTAATACATCCTGTTGCATATATGAATATTGCTGCATTTTTGCAAAAAGCTGATAAAGAGCGTTCCGGTGTAATATCTACAATGAACTCATCACTTGAATTATGGGCAAATCCACTTATTGATTCAGCTACAGCATCTTCTGATTTCAATATACAAGCATTTAAAAAAGTAAAAACAACCGTATATGTAGGGTTAACGCCCGATAATATACAGCGTTTACAAAAATTAATGCAGGTGTTTTATCAGCAGGCGACAGAATTTTTAAGCCGCAAAATGCCGGATTTAAAGGAAGAGCCGTATGGAGTAATGTTCTTACTTGACGAGTTCCCGACGCTTGGGAAGATGGATACTTTTAAAGCCGGTATAGCTTATTTTAGAGGTTATAGAGTTCGTTTATTTTTAATTATTCAAGATACACAGCAGTTAAAAGGAACATATGAAGATGCAGGGATGAATTCTTTCTTATCTAATGCAACATATCGTATTACTTTTGCCGCTAATAACTATGAAACGGCAAATTTAATATCGCAGCTTGTCGGTAATAAGACTGTAGAACAAAGATCATTTAGTAAACCTTTATTTTTTGATCTTAATATTTCTACTAGAACCCAAAACGTTTCTCAGGTTCAAAGAGCTTTACTTTTACCTCAAGAAGTAATACAGTTACCGAGAGATGAGCAAATTGTTTTAATAGAATCCTTTCCGCCTATAAAATCTCGTAAAATTAAGTATTACGAAGATAAGTTTTTTACTAGTAGATTATTACCGCCGACTTTTGTACCTACTCAAGTACCTTTTGACCCTAGGGCAAATAATAATGAGGCTTCTGAAGAGACCGAAACAATAACTGTTCCGGAAAATAATGAGTAAGATCCAAAAATGCGTTCAGCTATTATTGATATCGGTTCAAATGCTTTAAGAGCTGTAGTTTATGAAAGTGATGAGCTTGGAGCGCCGGAAATTTTTAATTATAAATTTAGAAATTATCTTACAAATTTACTTAATTTAGATAATTTAGACGTAAAACATCAAACATATTTATCGCTACAATATCTTATTCATATTTTTACCAAACTGTCCGTTACTAATATTAGATGTGTTGCAACAGCTATACTTAGGGGGCATCCTAAAGCAGATGAATTCAAAGCTATAATTAAAAAGAGATTCAATATTGATATTGAAATTATCTCAGGTGAACGTGAAGCTTATTTAACTGCTGCCGGATTAATTTCCGGTATTAGTGATGCTTTCGGTATTGTAGCCGATCTTGGAGGTGGAAGTCTTGAGCTTGCACAGATTGGAAATAAAAAAGTCGGTAAATTAAAATCATTGCCGCTTGGTACAAAAATTATTGTTAGTAGCAATTTTGGTGATGTCGGGCTGATTACTAAAATGCTAGAGGAAGAATTTGGAGCTGCACATTATCCTAATTTATATTTAATTGGCGGTGCATTACGTCTAATGAGCCGTATATACATGGAGTCTATAAATTATCCCCTTAAAAATTTACATAATTTTGAAATAAATCGTGTAGAGTTTGAGTTATATTTAGAGAAATTATCGCAAATCGATAAATTAAAGCTGAGTTATTACGAGCAGAAAGCCATAAATTATAATGCAGTTTTAGTAATAAAAGCAATGATTAAGGTATTTTCACCAGAAAAAATTATTATCTCAAATTACGGTTTAAAAGAAGGAGTAAGATTTGACTCGTTGCCGTCTCATGAAACAGAAAAAGATATTATTTATGAGAGGGTGAAGAGATTAGTAAAATTTGATAGAAATATATGTAAAATTGAAAAATATATTGAAGCAGTACAATATCTTGTAATTAATTCCGATGCCACGACTCTTATTATTATTGAACTCGCTATAATGCTAGCACAATATAATAAAAATATTGATAAAACGCTCAGAGCAAATTTTGTTTCGGAATTTATATTATCTTCAGACATTCCTTTTAGTCATAGACAGCGTCTTATGCTAGGTATTGCCCTTACGGTTACTTATACTGCTAAAACTGACATGCAGATTAATAAAATAGCTAAGAAAATGATTAGTAAAAGTGATTATTACAACAGTCATATAATCGGTTATTATATAAAAATTGCTAGAGAAATTGATGGGCCGGAATTTCAAGAGCCTTCTTTTTCGATTAAATTAAAAGACGATAAATTTTTACAAATTAATGCTTCAAATATCTTGCCTAAACAAGTCTTTGAAAAGGTTTGTGAACGTTTAAAAGATATAAGTTCTGCTAGAAAAAATATTAGGTATAATTTTAGTGATTAGGGTTTTTTTGTTATAGTGCTGGATAGTTTTCGAAAAGCCAGTGATGTCATCCCTGCGAAAGCAGGGATCCAGGCTAAAAAAATCTTGATTGCAAAGATTTTTTATTATATTGTTTCACTTTTAAAGTAAAATCTTTAAAAAGCTTTAAAGTACTGGATTTCTGCTTTCACAGGAATGACATAAAAAAGCGCCACACAACAATAGCTAAATTAATTACGCTCCATCAAATGTGTCACAATTATATTCCTTTGTACATCCTATAATAGTAGATTCCATTTTAGGAACTATGTGTTCCTCCCAAAAATCTACCAGTGGTTGAATTGCATTAATAATACGTGAATCTTCGATGGGATGCAATAAATTATCTATACTAATTTCTAGATACCTAACTATGAACTCTGCAGCTCTATCATCTGATTCTCTGTGTATAAGATCTCCAATTTTTTCTAAGTAGTAAACTTGCTCGCTAGTAAGATCTTTATCTTTTATTATTTGCGGTAGAATCTTGGTTAATATACATTGCAATTGAACTTTTGGATCAGTTGCAAATAATTCATGATAATCCTGTTCTTTTACACAAGGTAATTTTAGTAAATTAATAATTAAATTGGTCATAATATGGGCATGAGAATTAGTTTTTATAACTTCCTCTAATTCTCTTGTATCTGCTTTTTCCGGTCTATAATTATTAAAGTAAAATATAGGTAATATAGTCTCGTTTTTTAAATATTTAATCAATTCTTTACTATCGTTATATTTACTACTAATTTCATTTCTTTCCTCTGGTGTTAATATTAAATTTGCCGTTAAATCAAGTATTGGTTTTGCTGCTCTACTATACTACTATATTCATATGAACTATTAATTAAGCGCTTTAAGCTTTCAAAATTTTTAGGCAAAAATATTTTATCATCATTTTGATATGGTGCATTTTTTACGAAATCTGTTTTCAAAATTTGAAAACTATTATTTAGTGGGATACTTGCATTGTAAAAAATTTTCTCTATTGCATAATGTCCAAATTCATGTGCTATTATTGATTCTAAATTTAATTTTTCTGCGCCTATACATATTAGGTTATTGTCTCAATCGTAATGAGAAAATGATTTATTATCAAATATTATTTTTAGGCTATCTTGCACTTTAATATTAGCCGCTATATAGGCTAATAACTTATTTGTAGGTCCCCATTGCAAAAGCTTTGTATAGTTATGAAGAATTATATTGTCATTTAAATCGCTTACATTGTAAGTCCTTGTCATTAAAATAGTAATATCAGAGTTTTCGCTATAAATTACTTCTGCAATCGGTGATAATTTTTTTATTTTAAATTTTGCAATATTAAGTTCTTCAATATTTATCTCAATTTTATTATCTTCAATAAAGCTTTTAAACTCTTAAAAACTTAAATAACTAGCTAATTTTTTAATTTAAATCCTTCTATTTTAAGTTCACTAATTGCATTGTTATTTTGCTCCTCAATTGCTCTCTTCTTAAACCTAATCAGTTCTTGCAACATGCTGCTTTTTGTATCTCTATATTGTATAGTATCAAAATTTATAAATGCTGCTACATCAAGCATAGATGTATCATCGATGTTATGTATATATCTATTGTATTCAGCAGAAGTAAAGTGGCTAGGGTTTAGCATAAGAAATAATAAGTTTATATGCTTCCAGATCAAATGACGTAATGGCATAATGTAACCCTAACAAATTATAGCTGTTCTTAGATGCTAAAATTGATTTTATTTCGTCATATTTTTTAGTTTTTATAAAATTTTTTATTAGCTTAAGCTGTTGTGGGTCATTGTGAATAATATTCAGATGGTAAAGACATGTTTTTTATATCCTATCAAGTTGCTATATTTCATGGTAATATGTTTTATAATAAATAGTATATCTTTCTATTTGTAAAGAAATAATTTTAATACATTATAACGAACATTAACATCTTATTAAGCTATCTTAGTCTACCTCCCAAATCATTATATAATCCTGAAAACAACAAATATATTAGGATATATGATAAAAAATTATTGGAAAAAGTTTTGGAAGAATAGTACTACCAAATCACAAAATTTTATTGAACTAAACGACATTGCATATGGTAATTTAAAAAGAGTCAGAGTCGGCATAGAAGCTTATCGAGAAAATGTTATAGTATATAGATGTATTAATTTAATTGCACAATCGACTGGACATGTTCCGTGGAAAGTGCTTAAAAGTAAAACCGAAGAAGTAATATTAGACCATCCGGTGCATTATTTGCTAAAAAAACCGAATCCCAAAAAAGTCGGAGCGGATTTTGTTAGTGAGCTAATTGCAAGCAAATTATTATTCGGTAATAGTTATATTTTATCAGCTCTAGACTCGTACCCTAAAGAGATTTATTTACTACCGGCTCTTGCTACGAAACTGGTTATAGAGCATAACAATTTAGTTGCGTATTTTGATTTGCCCAAATTATTTTTCCGTTAACTCTTGCAGTACCGAGAATTAGCGGTATAGGTTCGCTGTAATTAGCTGTTACATATTTAAAACTTTCTTTGAAATTTTTAATATTGTCATATTCTATCGGTTCGTGATTTAGTTGATCTAAATACTCACCAAGCATTTTGCCGACAAATCTTCCCACGCTTGAAAATATGCCGCCGCCAAATGCATTTCCAACAGTACCGCCAAGCGAACTAAAAAAACTTCCAAACATATTTACTATGTTATAATTAATATGAATTGATATTAGCAATATGATGTGGTAACACTAATATATGTCATTCCTGCGAAAGCGGGAATCCAGAAAAAATAACCTTAATAATTGGTATATGTTTTCCTAGATTCCCGCTTTCGCAGGAATGACATAGAAAATCACAGGGTGATATGCTGCCTTTAAAAAAATGGAAATTATAAATGTTTAAAAAATATATATTTATTCTAATATTATTTATTGCTTCTATAGTTCGTGCAGAAATTATAGAAGTGGATAGTTTAAATAAAATAAAACAAGATTTTAAAGAAAATTATAATAAAAATTATGTACCTCAGGATTTATTAGTAGTAACGGTTTTAGATGAATTTTTGTTTAAGTCTTTAGTGCCTATTGTTGAACAGCTTGATAAAGACATTTATCTTACACTAACTCCTCTTTTACGTAATATTAATAAAAATTCAAAAGCTATTTATATAAATCAATTGATTTTAACTAATGATAGTTATAAGAAAGAATTACAAGAATCTGATTTTCCAAATTTTGTAAATGCAATGAGTAATAGTAAAATCCCCATAATAGCAGTAAATGATGGGTTTACCGGTAATTTTAATAATATTCCTAAATTTGAGATATGGTTTGCCGATTATTTAAAGAAAAATTTCGATATTGATTTTTCAAATAGTTTTCCAAACAATAATTATATTATTTTTAATAATTTAGACAGTTTTGCTAATACTTATCCGGTATTTTATAAGGGTATATTGACGAGTAATAATATACCGGAAGCGGAAATGATGCTCAATTTCCTTGTTCAAATGCATTTTATACCGAAATGCTTTATAATGATTAGTAGTAGCATGGAATTGCTAAGCTCAATGGAATTTCAACTTAGTAGTTATAGTTCTAATATATTATTTATTGGTTATCATTATAATAATAAAAATACTCCGAAAAATAAAGATGTTGCATATTATACTAAACTGATTAATGATTTAATATCTCAAATAAATAAGCTAAAAAGAAATAATCCACCTTTAAAGAATAATAATGCAAAAGGTAAAAATCCTTATGACACGAATAAATAAAGTTTTATTGAGTTTACTTTGCTTAGTTATTTCGTATGCGGGCTACGGTCAAATTATTCCTACTTACTCCGTAGATTCAGTAACAATGAAAAACTTATTACCGAAGATAGATGCAGATACGCTGGTACTTATAAATATAGATAATACTATCATAACACCGAAATCCAAATTATTTCGATATCAGGATAATTCTTATATAAATTTTACTAAATATTTATATAGTCTTGCAGCGGATAACGCATCAGTTAATAAAACTATTGCAAAATTGATAGTGCAGCGTCAAATGATGCTTGTTGAATCTAAATGGGTAGATTTAATTAATAAGATGAAACAGCAAGGTGCAACGGTTTTAGGTCTTCAGGAAATAACGGCCCCATGTAATTTAATTGAAAATTATGAAGGATGGTTATATACCTTACTTTACGGACTCAATATTAATTTTACTAATAAAGTTAATGATAAAGATGTATTTAGATTTAATCCAAGCGATGCTGAAGCCCCTATTTTTTATTTAGGTATAATATTTACCGGTAATATAAATAGAGTAAAAGCTCTTATAGAGTTCTTAAAAATTATACCGAAACAACCTAAAAAAATAGTAATTTTTGCAAATAATAAAAAAGATTTAGAAAATATGGGCTCTTATTTAAGTATGGTTGATATAGGATATTATGGAATTGAATATTTGGGGTGGCAAATGTTACCGGGGTCACCTGATCATCAAATTGCTGAGTTGCAGCAATCTACGTTTTTAAATACCGGTCAGTGGTTAGAAGATGATACAGCTGCAAAGATGTTAAATAAATAATTATGAATGACAATTTAATTAATGCTTTAAAAGATTTAATTATTAATACCGGCAAGATTGCACTAGATATAAAAAAGGCAGGAATATTGACTGATATTAAATCAGATGGGTCAGTAGTCACTAATGCCGATAAGGAAATTAGTAAAATAATTTATCAAACTCTACAAACCTTAACCTCTCAAATAGCTATAGTATGTGAAGAGCAGCCGCTACCTATATTCAGCAGTGATACTTTTTGGTTAATCGATCCTATTGATGGGACATGGAGCTATGTAAACGGTAAAAGTACATATACGGTCAATATAGGGCTTATTGAAAACGGTTTTCCAACCATCGGCTTGATATATCACCCTGAAACAGCAAAGCTATATTATACCGATGTAAACGGTCGGTTAAAAATCGAACAGAATTCTAAAGAAATATTTGTTAATCATGAACCTAAACATGAAGAGCTTAATGCGGTAATAGGTTTTTATAATTCAAATAAAGCTACTAAAGAATTTTTAAGTAAGTATTCATTCGGTCAAATAAATGCAATAGGCAGTTCAATTAAACTATGCTTAATTGCTGAAGGAGCAGCTGATATATATCCAAAATTCGGTCAAACTATGGAATGGGACATAGCGGCAGGTCATGCTTTAATTAAAGCCGGCGGTGGTAATATTTTAGATACGCATGGACAAGAAATTACTTACGGTAAAGAAAGTTTTGCTAATCCTAATTTTTTCGCCTGTAGTAAATATTGGTTGGAAAGGGAGGCAAGGTTGCATAGATCCTAGATCGTCATTGCGAGCAGCCGTAGGCTGCGTGGCAATCTCATGAAATAATAACAAACTCCTGAGATTGCTTAGTCAAAACTTGCAGTTTTTCCTCGCAATGATGAAAAAACTGATCCACACAGGCACTGCTAAACTCGCATCAAACCAACTTCTTTAACTTATAAATTAACTCAAGTGCTTCTTTAGGGGATAGTTTATCAGGATCTATAGTGCTGAATTTTTCATCTAATTTGCTGCTTATAGTAGTTTTATTAGGTTCAAGATTAAATAAACTCAAATTATTTGATTCCGTTGATAAAATATTTTTTCCTTTACCTGTAGAAGTTTTTTCAAATTTAAGCAGAATCTGCTCAGCTCTGTTTATAACACTCGCAGGAAGACCAGCAAGAGCCGCAACATGAAGACCGTAGGACCTATCGGCAGCACCTGATATAATATTATGTAAAAATAGAATATCTTTACCTGACTCCTCAATAGCGATAGTATAATTTTGCAAAGCCGGCAGGAAATTACTCATAACGGTTAGCTCATGATAGTGCGTTGCAAATAAACAGCGACATTTCAGCTTATCATGAATATATTCAAGCACCGACCATGCTATAGATACCCCGTCATAAGTGGATGTGCCTCTACCTACCTCATCAAGTATGATTAGTGAGTTTTTTGTAGATTGAGCAAGAATTGCCGAGGTTTCAAGCATCTCTGCCATAAAGGTCGATTGTCCCTTAATTAGGTCATCGGCAGCACCTATTCGGCTAAATATTTTGTCGACTACCCCTATTTTAACACTTTTTGCCGGCACAAACGAACCTATTTGAGCAATAATTGCAATAATGGCGTTTTGACGTAAAAAAGTACTTTTACCTGCCATATTAGGACCGGTAATTAACCAAATACGCTCAAGCTCTGATAAATGACAATCATTATATACAAAGCTTTTGCTTTCTCGCTGTAGTGCTTTCTCTACTACAGGATGCCGTCCTTTAACGATATCAAAGCTTAAATCATCGGTAAACTCAGGCTTAACATAATCATATTCATCAGCGATGTAAGCAAAATTACAAAATACGTCAAGCCCGCTTAAGGAGCTTGCAAGCATTCGTAAATAGGAAGCTTTTTCGATTACTTGGCTACAAATATCCGCATATAATTCTTTTTCTAAGCTTATTACTAAGGTTTTAGCGTTAACTAACTCACTTTCAAGCTTTTGTAGTTCAGCAGTAGTGTAACGAACATGATTAACCGTTGTTTGACGGTGAATAAATTTGGGATCAAGGATTTTATTAACATTTTTAGCGGTGATATCGATAAAAAGCCCTATAACATTATTATGAGATATTTTTAAACTGTCTATTCCCGTTTCTTTGCGATATTGATCTTTTAGCTTTTCAATATGTGATTTTCCGTTATTAATTAAATCATGTAATTGGGCTACTTTCGGATGATATTCATGTTTTATTATACCTCCGTCACTTAAATTATTCGGTGCATCTTCTCGTATTGTTTCGTCTATTAAATTATATAATTCTGCATCGCCTGATAGAGGTTTAATAATTTTTTCGATAAAATCAGGTAAATTAAAACCGTAAGCGTCAAAGAATACTCCTTTAATAATCGTTGCCGTTTCTAAAGTATATTTAATGCTAAGTAAATCACGACCTGCACTTCTGTTCATCGTAATACGTGTTAAGCAGCGTTCTATATCACTAGTTTTTTTTAAAAGTTCTCTAATTTTTTTTACTATTTCTAAGTTGGAATAAAAGAACTCGGTAATATTTGAACGATGATTTATTTTAGCAATGTTGGTTAAAGGACTTGAAAGAAAATTATATAGTAAACGTCCGCCTTGTTTAGTAACCGTATGATTAAGGGTGCTTAATAAACTTCCTTGCGAACCGCCTTGTGAGTTTGTTACAATTTCAAGGTTGCGTCTAGTAGAGAAATCAATAGTCATATAGCTATGAAAATTGATAATTCTAGGGATTGGCAAATGAGGAATATTTTGTTTTTGCGTTAACGATAAATATTCTAAAACGCTACCTATGGCACAAATTTGACTACTAGATATCTCGCCGATTCCTTTAATATCTTTCATTTTATAAAAATCTAAAATGATTTTTTCGCATTTATTAATAGCAAAAAAACTATCAACTTGATAGGTGATACGAAAATTTAATTGTTTGAAAATACTATTCGCAAGATTAGAAGATCTTAGATTTTCGCTAAGCAGAATTTCACGAGGTTTTAAACGAGCCAGCTCATTAAGAATTTCCGTTTCCGGTACATTAACTACAACAATTTCGGAAGTAGAAAGATCAACATAACAAAGGCTAGCTGTTTCTTTATTTTTCGGTATTACGAGACT
>NZ_AWXL01000009.1:0-66733 GCF_000485845.1 Rickettsia gravesii BWI-1
TTTATAACCGCCTCTATTCTTTGCTTCTTCAGGTGTTTCTAGTTGATCACAAATAGCAACCTTATAATTTGCTTCAATTAACTTAGTTAAATAATTCTCAAGGGCATGATAAGGTACTCCGCACATCGCAATTTCTTCTTCGCCGTTTTTGCCGCGCTTTGTTAAAGCAATGCCAAGTACATTGCTTGCTAGAATTGCATCTTCATAGAACATTTCATAAAAATCACCCATTCTAAATAGTAGTAAACAATCTAAATGAGCAAATTTAATGTCTAGATATTGCTGCATCATTTTCGTTGCAACATCGTAATTATATTTTTGTTTCAATTCTTGAAGATTCATATTAAGCAGCATAATTTATATTATAGTTTGGCTTTATTGCATGGATACCGAATCGTCATTGCAAGCGACTGCAAGGAGCGTGGCAATCTTATGAAATAGTGCAAAATGCCTGAGATTGCCACGTCGAAGCTTTGCCTCTCCTCGCAATGACGGATAATAACAATGTTTAACAGTTTATACAACTATTTTATCTTTGATAGGCGGGTGCTATGTCTGCCGCCTTCAAATTGGGTAGTTAAAAACTTATCTATAATATCAAATACTATTTTTTGGTCTATGGTTTTTGATCCGAGTATCAAGATATTAGCGTCATTATGAGCTTTAGCATTTTCGGCAGTTAATATATCGTTGCACAAAGCGGCTCTTATTTCCGAGCTACGATTCGCAGCTATAGACATACCAATCCCCGTATCACTAATTAAAATACCGATAGGTGCTGATTTTTCAATAATAATATCTACTACTTTCTTAGCATAATCAGGATAATCAACGGTTTGTGTATTATTTGTTCCGCAGTCATAAATCTTTAGAGATTTCTGCTCTAAATAATTGATAATTTCAGACTTAAGCTCATAACCTGAATGATCACTAGCTATGACAATATTATAAGTTTTCATAGTTAATTTTTTGATGGAAAATAATGATAAAAATTATATACTATGTAAGATTTGTTTTCTAATGTAAATAATAGTTTTGTTAAATATATGAAATATCCTGTTGTACTTAGTATCGTTATATGTTTTTGTTTAGTTGCTTGTGTTGATCAGCAACCGGCTCCAATTGAGTATAAAGTAGGAGATGTTACTGCAAATAATAATTCTACCGAACTAGATCACGATGAGGGCATGATAATTCAAAGAACTATGGAAGACAATCCCGCGTCAGAAAAAGTGAGCGGTAGACTCGAAGAGCCAAAGGCAAAAATTATAGAAGATGATAATGATGATATTGAGATGCCTATGTCTCGGAATGAAGACGAAGATGAAGAAGCGATAGAACAATTAAACTTTGTAAAACCGTTAAATGGGGTAATTATTACCGAGTTTAAAGCCGGTAAAAGTAAAGGGATAGATATTGCAGCTAAAGAATATAGTGAAGTTAAATCGATAGCTGCAGGAACGGTAATATATTCAGGTTATAATAAGCAATTCGGTAATTTAGTAATAGTTAAATTAGATAAAGATGATCTAGAAGTAGCATATGCGAGTTTAGATGATTTATTACTGAAAAAAGGTGATAAAATTGCTAGAAATAGTGTTATCGGACATGTAGAACACAAATTATATTTTGCTATGCGTAAAAATAAAATAGCAGTTGATCCTAATAAGTATATAGAATTTTAAATGGAAGATGTTATTACTCTTACCAAATATGGTGAACCTCAAAATGTTATAGTAAGAAGGAGTAGCAAAGCTAAAAATATAGCCATCCGCATTACGTCTAAAGGTGCAGAGCTTGTATTACCTCTTAAGGTAAAAGCCGAAAAAGGTCATAATTTTTTGTTAAGTTAAGAATATTGGGTTAGGCAAAAATTACGTCGTAATGTAACTGCGATACCAAAAGATGAAGATAAGATTTCTATTTTGGGTAAATCTTATGAAATAATACATATTGATTCGTCTAAAAATCAGATAAAATTAAATGATTCTACGTTAGAAGTGTATTGTAGTCAGGTACTAAAAAAACTTAGTATAGAAGTATTCCTTAAAAAGAAATTATTAGCAGAAATAAAAACAATATTAGAGAATATATCTAAAAAACATAATTTGACTTATTCCAATATTAGAATAATGGAAAATGTTAGCCGTTGGGGGAGTTGTTGTAGCAAAGGGAACCTTGTTTTTAATTGGCGGGTAGTTTTTGCCCCCTTTGAAGTACTGAAATATTTAGTAGCTCATGAAATGGCACATTTAAAAGAAATAAACCATAGTAAAAATTTTTGGGAGCTAGTTGAGGATATATATCCCGAATACCAACTGGCAAAATTATGGCTAAAAAGAAACGGTAAGAATTTATATAGTTATTTGCCATAACTGTATGTCATTCCCGCGAAAGCGGGAATCCAATCCAATACTTTAAAGCTTTTTAAAAGCTCGATTTATCTCGCTTTACGCTGGATTCCTGCTTTCGCAGGAATGACATCGGAAAGGTTAATTTAAAGAAAAACATAAAGGATAAATAGAATGCACAACACCACAAAAAGAGTAACAGTCCCGGCACTTGAAGAAATCTTATATGAGCCTATAAAAGTGTTAGATTACGGCTTTATTAGAGTTATCGACTATATGGGGGATGATAGTGCTATAGTACAAGCAGCTCGTGTTTCTTACGGTAAGGGTACGAAGCAATTAAACCAAGATAAAGGGCTGATAAACTACTTGCTTCGTCATTATCATACCACTCCTTTTGAGATGTGTGATATTAAGTTCCATATTAAACTACCGATATTTATTGCAAGGCAATGGATTAGGCATAGAACAGCTAGCGTTAACGAATATTCGGCAAGATATTCTATTTTAGGTAATGAATTTTATCTACCTGAACCGGCAAATATTGCTTCCCAATCTGCTGTAAATAAACAATGTAGGGAAAGGGATAGCTTACCGAAAGAAGTGGCTAAAAAGGTCCTTGCAATTTTAGAGGAAGATGCTAGACAGTGCTACGGGCATTATAAGGAACTGATGAATGCCGATGAAGAGGGTAATATTATAGATGAGAACGCCACAGGGATAGCAAGAGAGCTTGCTCGTATGAATTTAACTTTAAATTATTATACGGAATGGTATTGGAAGATTAATTTACATAATTTACTTCATTTTTTAAGATTGCGAGCCGACCCTCACGCTCAATATGAAATTAGAGTTTATGCTGAAAAGATGCTTGAGATAGTCAAAGCTTGGGTTCCTTTTGCTTACGAAGCTTTTGAAGAATATCGTTTGCAGGGAGCAAATATTTCACGTAAAGGTTTGGATGTAATTAAAAGAATGATAAACGGTGAAAAAGTTACCCATGAAACTAGTGATATGACTAAGAGAGAATGGGAAGAACTGATGAAGATTTTTGGGTAATGTATGTCATTCCTGCGAAAGCAGGAATGACATACATTACCCATAACGGAATTTGATAAAAAGGAGTATTTTAAGTGAGAAATATTATATACTTTATACTATCACTATTATTTAGCTTTACCAGCTATGCACTTGAAACAATAAACATTGAGCATGGGCGAGCTGACCCGACGCCTATAGCGGTCAATAAATTTGATGCCGATAATGCTGCCGCTGATGTATTAGGTCACGATATGGTTAAAGTTATCTCTAATGATTTAAGGCTTTCGGGGTTATTCCGTCCTATTTCTGCTGCCTCTTTTATAGAAGAGAAGACAGGAATAGAATATAAACCGCTTTTTGCTGCATGGCGTCAAATTAATGCTAGTCTTTTAGTAAACGGTGAAGTTAAAAAACTAGAAAGTGGTAAATTTAAAATTAGCTTTATATTATGGGATACGTTGCTTGAAAAACAGCTCGCCGGTGAAATTCTTGAAGTACCGGAAAATCTATGGAGAAGAGCAGCACATAAAATTGCCGATAAAATTTATGAAAAAATTACCGGTGATGCTGGTTATTTTGACACTAAAATAGTGTATGTATCAGAAAGCAGTTCTTTACCGAAAATAAAAAGAATTGCTTTGATGGATTATGACGGGGCTAATAATAAATACCTTACCAATGGAAAGTCACTAGTCTTAACCCCAAGATTTGCTCGTTCGGCGGATAAGATTTTTTACGTTTCATATGCTACTAAAAGAAGAGTACTCGTTTATGAAAAAGATTTAAAAACAGGCAAAGAAAGTGTAGTAGGTGATTTTCCCGGTATATCTTTTGCTCCTAGATTCTCACCGGACGGTAGAAAAGCTGTAATGTCGATAGCTAAAAACGGTTCGACGCATATTTATGAAATCGACCTTGCTACTAAACGGCTTCATAAATTAACTGACGGATTCGGTATTAATACCTCTCCTAGCTATTCACCAGACGGTAAAAAAATTGTATATAATTCCGATAGAAACGGTGTGCCTCAATTATATATCATGAATTCAGACGGAAGTGACGTTCAGCGTATTAGTTTTGGCGGTGGTTCTTACGCAGCTCCTAGCTGGTCGCCTAGAGGAGACTATATAGCATTTACTAAGATTACTAGAGGAGATGGAGGAAAAACTTTTAATATCGGAATTATGAAAGCATATCCCCAAGATGATGAGAATAGTGAAAGGATAATAACAAGCGGATATTTAGTCGAAAGTCCTTGTTGGTCGCCTAACGGACGAGTTATTATGTTTGCTAAAGGTTGGCCGTCGAGAGCTAAAGCTCCGGGAAAAAACAAAATTTTTGCAATTGATCTAACAGGTCATAATGAAAGAGAAATTATGACACCGGCAGATGCTTCTGATCCAGAATGGTCAGGTGTACTGAACTAATGTCATTTCTACGAAAGCATTGTTGGGTGGATCGTTTTTCCGTTGTCATACCGCGACTTGATCGCGGTATCCAGTTAAAAATGCTAACATTGTTAGTATTTTTAGTTGTTTTTGGGTCCCGTGGTCAAGCCACGGGATGACAGTTCAATAAGACTTAAGCTACTTCTCTACTATGGTTTAAAATAAACTTCTTTATTTTTTTAAAAGCCGTATTTTCTATTTGTCTAATACGTTCCTTAGAAATATTATACTCATTGCTTAGAATATCTAGAGTTTTAGGAGTATCCGTTAATTTACGCTCTGTTAAAATACGCAGTTCCCTATCGTTTAAAATCTTCATAGCATTTGATAGTAACTGCCTTTTACTGGTAGAATTTTGCTTATTAATAGCCATAGCTTCAGGAGTAGGACGTGTTTCCGGTAATAGTTCTATTAATTCTCCGGATTCTGTATCGTCACTATTTATAGAGTTATTTAACGATAAATCAGGACCTGAAATTCTAGTATTCATTTCAGAAACTTCATTAACCGAAACGCCTAGCTCATCTGCTATTTGTGCAAAATCATCGGTAGTAATAGCCCTTGAGTATAAATTAGTAATTTTATGCTTAACTTTATTAAGACTAAAAAATAATTTTTTTTGTGCAGCCGTTGTTCCCATCTTTACTAATGACCAAGATTTTAATATATATTCTTGTATGGCTGCTTTAATCCACCACATCGCATATGTTGATAGGCGAAAACCAAGTTCGGGATTGAATTTTTTTACTGCCTGCATTAAACCTATATTACCTTCTGAAATCAATTCGGTAATAGGAAGACCGTAAGTCCTATAGCCGCTTGCAATTTTTGCAACAAGTTTAAGATGACTTGTTACTAATTTATGTGCAGCTTGTAAATCATTCCCTTCTAAATAGGATTTTGCTAATAACAATTCTTCTTCTTGCGTAAGTGAAGGGATTTTATTGATTTTCTGTAAGTAGCTATAAAATCCTGATTCGCTAGAAATTGCTAATGCATTAATATTATTAGTCATACTAACCTTAAAAACTATTTTTTTTATACTAACACATATATGATCTAAAATAAACTTTTTCTAGAGTATTTTTAAATAAAATCAAATAATGTCTAAAAAATCCAATAAAAATTTAGCTTTTTCCTTGCTGGGATTAATAATTAGTATGGTGTTACTCAGTTTTGCTTCCGTACCTATCTATAATTTATTTTGTAAAGTTACAGGATATGGCGGCACTACTGCAAAAGAAATGGTGAGTGTATATTCTAAGGTAAAAGGCACTAAACCTATAATTATCGAGTTTGATGCTAATGTTGATAAAGATTTACCTTGGCGGTTTATTCCAAGGCAGCAAAGAGTGCAAATTGTTCCGGGGCAGAATACTCTAGTGTTCTATGAAACGGAGAATCTAAGCGATAACGATATAATAGGTACTTCCGTATATAATGTTACTCCAAATAAAGCAGGAAAATATTTCGTAAAAATTCATTGTTTTTGTTTTGAAGAACAATTATTAAAAGCCGGCGAAAAAGTCTTAATGCCGGTTACATTTTATATAGATAAGGATTTTGAGCTTGACCCTGAAATGCAAGACATTAAAGTACTTACTTTATCTTATAGTTTTTTTAAAGTACGAGAGATGTCGTCATTGCGAGGAAATTACGTAAGTAATTGACGAAGCAATCTCAGGAGTTTGTTATTATTTCATGAGATTGCCACGCTCTCTACGTTCGCTCGCAATGACGGCTTTGGAATTATGCAACAACACCGGCTCATTGAGTATACTCGATAACCCATTTACGAAGTCTAACAATCAGCGGAGTATTTATAAGAGCGGTAGAAGGTAAAACTTTGCCGTTAGTATTAAAATTAATTATAGGATCTATACCGTATATGCTATACCAAGGTTTTAACGGTGAGCTATTTGAATATTTACGGTGGAACCAAGATAAAGAAGGTATTGTTTCTTCATATTCTATTACTTTGACCGATTGTGGATTTTTATGATATATAAGGCTAAGTATCGATTGATCGGAATGATGCCATTTATATTCATCGTAATTAGGATGGATATTATAATCTTTGCCTGAAAGAATTCTAATATCTTCACAACTTTTTAGCCATTTTTCAATGAAAGAACGAGAAAGCTTGGTATTACGCACAATAATAATGGCACTCCAAATGTGATCGTCATTTCTGCATTCGTCTGTAAGGCAATCCATTAAAGCAAAAGTTTCGCCTTTAATAAAACTACCGTTTTTACGATTGCGATCATGTACCAGTAATATATCATTATCGCCTAAAAGATTTGTTAAATTACTGATATGCTTTTTAATAATAAATGCTGAATCTAAATATACTATAATAGCTCCTTCTGGTGCATTTTTCATTGTTTCAATTATAATATAAGGCTTCCATAGCCATAATCCCGCTCCTGCAGGTTCATTAAAAATTTCTTGGTTTTTTTCTATAAACGCTTGATTTATGTGTTTTTTCTTATAGTGAAATATGAAGTCTATACCTTTATTAATTGCATAATGAGTGGTTGCATTTTGATTACGATAAACATACTCCGGACCGTCGGCATAAGAAACTAAATAAATTGGTTCTTTTATGGAATTCTGAATAGATAAATCTACTTTTTGTAACGATAAGTCATTAATAAAACCTTGACGTGCATATTCTAAAATAATCAGTATGAAATAAATTAAAGCTAATGTAATAACTGTTTTGTATAATATTTTAAATAACATATAATTTTTGCATTATTTGAAGCATTTTGTCATTCCCACGTGGATTAGTAAATTGTCATTGCGAGGAAATACGAAGTATTGACGAAGCAATCTCAGGAGTTTGTTATTATTTCATGAGATTGCCACGCAGCCTACGGGCTGTTCGCAATGACGAAATCGATAATTATTAGACAACGCCAATTATAGCATTTTAATATGTTAAAAGATAGTGTTGTAATTTAATTATAAATTTAGTATAATTTGCTGTTTGTTTAAGGTTGGTATGACTAATTTAGGGGATAAGCAGTCTACTATAGTTGTCGCAATGTCAGGCGGGGTTGATAGTTCGGCGGTTGCCGCAATGCTGCATGAACAAGGACATAATGTTATAGGTATTACCTTGCAGCTATATGATCACGGTATGGCAGTAGGGAAGAAAAATGCCTGTTGTGCTGGTCAGGATATTTACGATGCTAAAATGGTAGCAAATAAGCTAGGTATTCCCCATTACGTACTTGATTATGAGAGCAAATTTAAAGAGTCGGTAATAGATAATTTCGTCGATAGCTATTTACAAGGTGAAACACCGCTTCCATGTGTGCAATGTAATAAATCGGTAAAGTTTAGGGATCTAATTAAAACGGCTAGAGAGCTTGGAGCAGATAAGCTTGCTACCGGTCATTACGTACGAAAAATAAACGGTGATAACGGAGCGGAAT
Organism: Rickettsia gravesii BWI-1; assembly: GCF_000485845.1. Classification (NCBI taxonomy): domain Bacteria; kingdom Pseudomonadati; phylum Pseudomonadota; class Alphaproteobacteria; order Rickettsiales; family Rickettsiaceae; genus Rickettsia; species Rickettsia gravesii. The sequence goes on from NZ_AWXL01000009.1 coordinate 8,287, forward strand.
TACATACAGGGCTTGATCCAGCAAAAGATCAAAGTTATTTTTTATTTACGACAACTAAAGAGCAATTAGAATATTTACGTTTCCCTCTAGGAGGGCTTACTAAGGATGAAACACGAAAGCTTGCTAGTAAATTTGGGCTTGAGGTAGCGGATAAGCCCGACAGCCAAGATATTTGTTTCGTACCTGACGGAAATTATAAGAGCGTGATAAATAAAATACGTCCAAATAGCAGTGAAAGCGGTAAAATTATTCACGTAAACGGGTTTGAGCTAGGAGAGCATAGTGGTATAATTAACTACACCATAGGACAACGTCGTGGTCTTGGTATAGCTTATAATGAGCCTTTATATGTAGTAAAGATTGATCCTAAGGACAATATAGTATATGTAGGACCGGAGTCCGCATTAAACGTGCAGGAATTTATCATTAGAGATGTGAATTGGCTTGCAGATGAGATTAAAGATAATGAAAAGTTAGAAGTAGCAGTTAAAATTCGTTCGACAAGGCCGCCGCGTCTAGCCGAAATAAGTAAACTCGGTGATGATAAAATGAAAGTAAAATTTTTATGTGAAGAAAAAGCCGTTGCCCCTGGGCAAGCATGCGTTATTTATGCCGGCGAAAGAGTACTTGGCGGTGGATGGATTACTAGAGAGATAAGGTAATTGTGTCATTGCGAGGAGCAAAGCAACGTGGCAATCTAGTTAGATCTCCTGAGATTGCCACGCTCCTTTTAGTCGCTCGCAATGACACAATTCACAAAAAAATAAGCTCACTAAAACAGGAGAAACTAATGAGTTTTTTAAGGAAGAAAAGTTTTGAATCAGTAAAAGAGATAGGAAGCTCAAGCGGTCTTAGCAAGACGCTTGGAGCATTCGATTTAATATTACTGGGTCTTGGTGCGATGATCGGCACGGGCGTATTCGTCGTTACCGGTATAATTGCTGCTAAATATTCAGGACCTGCAGTAATGTTATCTTATGCGATTGCAGGTATTACCTGTATCTTTGTAGCGCTTGTTTATACTGAACTTGCTGCAATGCTTCCGACATCAGGAAGTATTTACACTTATTCCTATGTAGCATTTGGCGAAGTATTTGCTTGGATGATCGGTAGTGTTATAATATTAGAACTTGGTGTTGCTGCAGGAATAGTAGCTGTGGGCTGGTCGGGCTACGTACAAGGAATACTAGCAGCAGGTGGAATCAATTTACCGAAAGAATTAACTACTGTACCGACAAACGGCGGTATAATAGATTTACCGGCATTTTTAATCTCGGTATTTATTGGATTTATTTTATATTTAGGTACTAAAGATAGTAAGAGACTAAATGCAATTTTAGTTTTCGTAAAAATGGCTGCAATATTCGTATTTATACTCGCTGCCGCCCCTCATTTTGATGCTACTAACTGGAGTAATTTTATGCCTTTCGGTTTTAGTAATGTTTTAGTAGGTGCGTCTATTTTATTCTTAGCTTTTACGGGTTTTGGAACGATTGCAACCGCAGCTGAGGAGTGTAAAAACCCAAAACGCGATATAATGATCGGTATTATTGGCTCACTTGTTCTAACTACTATAGTTTATGTAACGATGGCAGGGCTTGTTACCGGTATTGCACCTTTTGATCAGTTAAATAACGCTCAACCGCTTGCGTACGCTTTAACTATCAATAATAGCAAGATCGGCTCTGCTATTGTTGCAACCGGAGCAGTTTGCGGTATGATGACGGTGTTGATGATGAATATTTATGGTACTTCTCGTATTTTTTATGCTATTGCACGTGACGGTTTACTACCGAAAAGTTTTGCAAAGCTGCACCCAAAATATGATAGTCCGTATATTACGATTATAATATTTGCTTCTTTAGCCGCTATCCTTGGAGGATTTTGTTCTACGGAATTATTAACGCAATTAACTTCAATGGGAGCTCTTATTGATTATATAACCGTTACAATAATAGTGGTATTATTTAGGGTAACGTTACCTGATGCTCAAAGACCTTTTAGATGTCCTTTAGTATTTATTATCGTACCGTTTATTTTAATTTCTTGTGCATATTTACTATTTATTCAAATATATGACGGTGAATTTAATCTATTAACCGCAGGTCGTGCATTAATATATTGGTTTATCACAATATTTGTTTTATATATTATAAGATCGTTTTTTATGCAAAAAGAGCAGAATTAAGAAGGGGTTATCCGTTATTGCGAGCGAACGTAGAGAGCGTAGCAATCTCATGAAGTAGTACAGAATTCCTGAGATTGCCACGTTGAGGCTTTGCCCCTCCTCGCAATGACGAGTTAGTAGTATCCACGCAACAAAACAAAATTAACCAAATGACTGAAAAGTTGCAACCACTCCGAGGAATGAAAGATCTCTTGCCGGATGATTATAAAGTTCACGACTATATAATTAACAAAGCAAGAGATGTTGGAGTATTGTACGGCTATAAACAAATGAGTACTCCTATTTTGGAGTATACTAAAGTCTTTAACCGTTCGATGGGTGAAAGCTCTGACGTAATCAGCAAAGAAATCTATAGTTTTTTAGATAAAAGCAATGATTCCGTAGCATTACGACCTGAATTTACAGCATGTATTATAAGAAGCCTCATCTCAAACGGATTACAACATAAATTACCATTAAAGTTTTTCTCTACCGGTCCTGTTTTTCGTTATGATAGACCGCAAGCAGGGCGTCAAAGACAATTTCACCAACTAAATTATGAGTATATCGGTGCTAAAGGAGCAATTACTGATGCTGACACTTTGAAGTTAGCCGTTGATATATTAAAAGCACTCGAAATAGAGCAGGATACTACCTTAGAGCTTAACTCTCTTGGATGTAATGAATCAAGAAGCGTTTATCAGCAAAAATTAGTAGAATATCTAAATGATTTTAAAGATCAATTATCAGAAGAAAGCAAAATAAGGTTATCCAAAAATCCGATGCGGATACTTGATTCTAAAAGTGAGACCGATCAGAAAATAATAGCAAACGTACCGGTTTTATCTGAATATTACACTGATGAATCCAAAGAATATTTTGAGGAGTTAATAAAGTATCTAGATATTTTAGGCGTGAAATATAGCATAAATCCACGCTTGGTTAGAGGGCTTGATTATTATCACCATACTGCTTTTGAATTCACTACAAAAAAGCTAGGGAGCCAATCTACTATTCTAGCTGGTGGACGTTATGACGGGCTTGCTAAAATCATGGGTAATAATGATGATGTGCCGGCTATCGGTTTTGCTGCCGGTATTGAGCGAATTGCTTTAATGCGGAAATATAATATATCTGAAGTTAAGTCGGTATTTGTATTACCTATAGGCAAAAATAATATTTGCTATGCTTTAGAAATTGTAGATAAATTGCGAACAGAAAATATTGCTACTATCATAGAACCCCTAGGTAAAATAGCTAAAAGAATGCAACGCATTTTTAATGAAAATGTTAAATTTATTATTTTTATAGGTGACGAAGAGCAGGTGAATAATAACTTAAAAATCAAAGACTTAAAAAAAGAAGAAGAATATATAGTAGATTTTGCAAAAGCTCTTGAGCTATTGAAGAAATAAGATTTTTTATTGTTATACCGTGAACCTTCCATGGTATCCATCAAAACTAACTTTAAGTAATAAGCATTTATGAATCTTGCCACAAGCTCGGCATTGCCCGCATGGCTCTTATGTTATGCCTGCATAGGTCTTGTTGTGTGGATACTGAAGGTCGTCATTGCAAGGAAAAACTGTAAGTTTTGACGAAGCAATCCAGTAAAAAATTCTGATTTACAGAATTTTTTTATTATTGTTTTGGACTGCCACGCAGTCTACGACTGCTCGTAATGACGGGGCGGTATCTACGCAACAACGCCTTCGCTGGAATGACATAAAACGAGTCATGCAACAAGACTTGCAGTTGTTCACAATGGCGATTAGGTGTCTATACAATAACACCATTTAACTACGAAATCTAAAAATATGATTATTATAAACGATTTAGCCATGAGTTATTATGGTACAAGAATACTATTTACCGATGTAAATTTGCATATTAAAAACAATAAACTATATGGTTTAGTAGGTGCCAACGGAGCAGGTCAAACAACTTTTTTCAAAGTCTTAACTAAGAAGAAGAGCTAGCTTTCGGTGAGATTAACATACCAAAAAATTCCAAAATAGGTTGTTTAAAACAAGATCAGTTTCTTTATGAAAATACTAAAATTATAGATACGGTAATAGCAGGGAATAAGGAGTTATGGAAAGCTTTACAGGAAAAAGAAGAGATATTAAATCGGCAGGAATGTAGTGATGAAGATGGGTATAAGTTTGGTGAACTTGAACAGGTAATATACGATAATGACGGTTATACTGCTGAAATTTTTGCAGCTAGCTTGCTTGTAGGTCTTGGAATAGCCGAAAAATACCATTATGAGCTGCTTTCTGCGTTGTCAGAAGGTTATAAGCTTCGTGTATTACTCGTACAAAGTCTATTTAATAATCCCGATATTTTACTACTCGACGAACCGACAAACCATCTTGATATTATTTCAATATATTGGCTTGAGAATTATTTAAAAAACTCTTTTAAAGGAATATTAATTTTTATATCGCATGATTTAGTTTTTTTTAATAATGTCGCAACGGATATTTTGGACATAGATTATGAAGAAATAAAACTATATACGGGCAATTATGATAATTTTGTTCAAGAAAAGCAGATAATAGCTGCTCAGAAAGCTAAGCGAGCGAAATTTCTTAGAAAAGAAAATAGAAAATATGCAGGCTTGGGTTGATAAATTTAGAGCAGGGACGAGAGCAAGGCAAAGTTCCTCCTGAGAAAAGCAGTTAGAGAAAATATAATTACCGGATATACAGAAATCTTCAAGAATTAGTCTGTTATTTAGATTTAAGCAGCTAAGCAATTCAGGAAAATTAGTATTAAAAATTGATCAAATAACTAAAGATTTTGAGAATAAGCAAATATTAAATAAAGTTAGTTTTAACGTATCATGAGGAGAAAAAATTATTATTATCGGTGCAAACGATATCGGTAAATCTACTTTATTAAAAATCTTAATGAATAAAATATCAGCAGATCAAGGTAGTTATGAGTGGGGATATGAATCGCAAATATCTTATTTCGCTCAAGACCATCATGAGCTACTTAATGAAAATATTAGTATTATTGATTGGCTTAAAAAGCAATCTGAAAAAGAAACGGAAAATACAGTTAGAAATACGCTCGGACAAGTATTATTTCGCAGTGATGAAGAAAATATTTTAAGTTTAAGCAGCGGTGAGGGGGCAAGATTATTACTTGCTAAAATGATGCTAGAAAAAAGTAATATTTTGGTTCTTGATGAACCGACAAATCATCTTGATATAGAGTCAAGAGAAGCTCTTAAAAAATCTCTAATTGATTTTGATGGTACGGTAATATTAGTAACGCACGATCGGAATTATTGCTCTTTCCTATAGGAAAAAGATTGTTGATTTTAAAGGTAAATATGATGATTATATTGAGAAATACGGCAACGATTATTTAAGTTTTACTACAAAATTATCCTAAGTTTTAGGCATGGCTCATTAAATATAAATATCGTCATTGCGAGGAGGTGTTGTTGCGTGGATACCACCACGTCATTGCGAGCAGCCATAGGATGCATAGCAATCTCGTCAAATATCCTGAGATTGCTTCGTCAATTGCTATGCAATTTCCTCGCAATGACGATAAAAATCGAGTCATACAACAAAGCAGAATCTTAAAGTTAATCACTCCACATTATAAAACTCCAAATGATGACCGCTAATAAACTTTTTTATTTCAGCATGGTTACCATACTCATCAACATTTAATAATAATCCTTGTTCATTAAAATATAGTATATTCGTAAATAATCGGTCATCACAGTCCCACTTAGCTTTAAAAGCATTTTCCTTAATAAGTTTAACTCCGTTTACTCCGTGTTTGTGATATATTATTCCTTTTTTTAAAGCAGAAACAAAAGAGGTAACTTTACTTTTATCAAAGGTATTATAGATTTTTTTAGACATTGTACCGTAACAATCAAATCCTCTATATTTGCCAAGAAATTTATCCGTACCTTTTGTTACTTCCTGATTATCAATTTTAATTTGACCTTCTTTAGGAATATTCCAAGAATTATTATTGCAGTTGGTAATCTTTTGAATGGCTAGATAAAATTCATGTTTCTTTTTTAGTTGATAATATTGATGGATTTTTTTTGTATCATATTGAAGGGTTAATTGTTCTAAGTTTTCTATTGGCTTATTATCGGGGGAATAGTTTGCAATAATCCCTTCTTGTTTTTTTTGATTTAATTTACTTGCATATTCTTGTACTTTTTTGAGTTATTATTTAATAAGGCGGTAACTACTCCAATTTCTAAAGTGTTTTCATTGCAAGAATCATTTTGCAGAGCATTTTCAATATTTTGGAAAATCTTTTCAGATTTTTCAAAAGTTAATTTAGTCTCGTTATCTGCTATTAAACCGGTATTAACGGCGTTAAGAACCTCTGCTTTTTCATTGGACGTTAGAGTATTATTTTGAGGTAACGTATAATTTGGGTCCACGTAACTCCGAAGTTTTATAATAGTCTTTTCATACAAATTTATTTGATGCTCAGGTATCTTATTTAAAAGATCAGAAGCCGTTTTAAATTGCTTACTACATAGGGCAATTGAGAATGCTAGACGTATGTTGTTTGGGGTATCACTAATTGCTTTTAGTTTTTCGGTTAATATTGATTGCTGGTTTTTGTTATTTTTTTTAATTGGAAATTCTGTTATAAAAAGCCATGTATTCACAGCCATCATATATTGATGAATAGAAAGGAACTAAGGTATTTTTTTAATTACATCTAATGTCTTATAAGAAATTTCATATGGATTAGTTAACATTTCTAGAATATATTTTATATATTCTACCAGCACATATTGTATTGAGTCATTAGCTTTATCACATTCGCCTTGTATTCTATAATTAGATCATAAATGATAGGCTGCTGTTGGATGTGTGGGTAGAAGCACAAAAGCATGTTCATAACATTTAGTGGCATATCATAGCTTCCGATTTCTTCATAAACACGACCTGTTCTATAATACCACTGGGCTAAAACCTGATTTTCAGTATTAGTATTTAACGAAAAAATAGATTCTTCAAGTAAAGCTTTTACCTCTTCAAAATTTTTATTTTCCATTAATAAATCAGAGAATTGACCTGATAAATCTAAGCTGGATTTTATATACGGTACTAGTGCTTGGGTAATTTTAAGCTTAGATTCCGGTTCAATAAGCTTTAGCACGGGGAGTAGATATTCTGCACATTTGCTATATTGTTCAACTTCTTTTGCAAAGTAATTAAAATATAGATTTATTGCTGCAATTATACATTTAAATATCTCTTTAGCAGCTTCATTGTGTCTATTTAATATACTACATTGAAAGGCAAGACTCATTATTTGAATTTTGGTTAGCGTGTCAGGTGGTATAGAAGTGATTTTATCCGGCATCCATTTTATGAATTCACCATCTAATTGATATTCAAAAAAGCCTGGTTTCTGTATTATTTCATAATTTTTCAACAATTCATGATTTGTGTAACTTTCATATGGATAATTAGGCATTAATTTATGTATTAGTGAATGCTTAATTTCTGTAGCTTTCTTGCTACTTACTGTAGATTTTTTACTATTTAAATGTCCAAATATATAATACATTACTTCTATAGCGGCACCAACAGTTGGTATAGATGAAAAGTTTTTATCCATTTCTACTACATCAAGACCGGAAAAGTTTTTTCTAAAATTTCTTATGTTACTTTCTGATAATATATTGGGGGTGTTATAAACCGTGGTAATATCAAGCTTGAAAGTAATTGAAGGTTCTGCATTTTTCATGAATATAATTTAGTATTAGTTGGGCTTAAGAACTGCTACAATGTGATAGGAAAGGTTTAAAATTTTACATAGAATTATTTACAGTGTATGAACTTTTTATTACTGGATTCCTGCTTCTAGCTAGGAATGATATCGAGAGGCTAAATTAACTCACAAAGCAATTCTTTCTAAGTCATGTCTATTCAAACCCAAATCCAGTAAAGTATTTATGAAAATATCCGGTATCATGACCTATCATTTTAACTTTATCATAATAATTAGGTAATTCAGATTCACGATATATAGTTGTGCAGTTATCCATATAGTAAATAGAATAAGATAGAAGGCCATAAGGTCTAAAAAAGTGTTTTTACGTATAATTTTAGGAGTTTTATCGGATTTTTGTATATTTTCTGATTTCAGCATATTAATTTTCTTAATAAATGATTGTTTTATTAATATATAATTTTTATATATTATCACAAGAATAATTATAATAGCTATCTACAGAACCTAGAAATTCAGATTTATCAATTGCAGTATTATATTCATAAGGATATTCTAAATATTTTTGCAATTTTAAAGTATTTTCTTGAAACAATGGGTAATTATTTGATGGTTCGTGCTTTGATAAATTGAAATATTTTCTCGCTAAGAATTTCTTATCTTGAACATTATTAAAAGCTTTAATTTTTGAATCTCCGTCTTGTTGTTTTTTTTGTAAAAAATAATCTTCATAGTCCTTATAATTCTTTGGAAGATTTAATATAAATCTAGCATATTGTTCTAACTGAAAGTTAGTTAACCAAGTACATGTAGAATATAAATTTGCTCTATAGTCCGAAGAAAAATAATAACAACTTTTGATTGCTTTATCTCTTCCTTTTTCTCTCTTTCAATAACATTATTAGATAATATAAATAACTCTTTATTAAAATGTTTTTTATTTTCTTGAGCTTGAATGATTATATCAAACAGCTCAGTTTCTAATTCGTCTGAGATAAATAATTGTTTGTATTTATTAAGCCATGGACCAAAAGCTATAGATTCAAGTTTTTTTAAATATTGAATTAATTTTACGTGCAACTTTAAATTTAAGAGCGGTATTTTATATGAACAATTGACATAAGTCAAGAGATATTAAATTGATGGTTTAAAAAATATGTGTCACCTCGTGATTTATTCACAGAATCCAATTAAAAATACTAATATTATTAGTATTTTTAGTTGTTTTCTGGATACCTTGGTCAAGCCACGGTATGACACTGAAGTGTTTTTCAAAAGCCATACTAAATTGATTACTAAAATTTTTCACATAACCTAATGACAAAAATAAAATATGAATATATTATTTAATTTTAGAATAATTTAAATAATATATATTCAATGAGTGCAGATACTAATATTAGCAACGGTTTAGAAGTCGTTACGCAAGATCATTTATCGATTTTTTCTTTAATAAGCTCCTCCGACATTATCGGTAAGTCAGTTATGCTGATGTTGCTTATTGCCTCTATTTGGTCATGGGCTATTATTTTGGATAAAATATTTAAGCTAGTGCAAGTGCAGAAAAGCATGCGGGCATTTGAAAATGTGTTTTGGTCCGGTGGAGTATTAGAGCAATTATATGAAAGCATAAAGAGGTCGGTTAATAATCCGCTAGCTTTAATTTTTGTCTCAGCTATGGATGAGTATAAAAGTTTAAGCACTAAAGGGCTTTCTGAAGGCTTAAAAAACAACCATAAAGAGCGTATAACGGGTGCAATGTACTTAGCTCAAAATAGGGAAGTCGAAAAGCTCGAGAAAAATTTAAGCTTCTTGGCAACTGTTGGATCGAGTGCTCCTTTCGTAGGTTTATTCGGTACCGTTTGGGGGATTATGCATAGCTTCCAATCGATTGCTACTTCAAAAAATACTTCTCTTGCCGTAGTAGCTCCCGGAATTGCCGAGGCGTTACTTGCAACTGTGATAGGCTTATTTGCAGCTATTCCGGCAGTAATTTTTTATAATTATCTGATTTCCCGTATTACTCTTATCAATAATAAGATTGAAGATTTTATTAGTGAGTTAAACTCTATGCTTTCTAAGGCAATTGATCAGGAGAAAATGTAATGGCTATAAAGCTTGCCGGAAGTAATAGAAAAAGTAAAAGAGCGGTAGTTAGCGAAATTAACGTTACGCCGCTTGTTGATGTGATGCTTGTGCTATTAATTATTTTTATGATTACTTCTCCAATGCTTGTTTCAGGAGTAAACGTGGATTTGCCTGAGACAAATTCAAGCCCGATTTCAGGTCAGGATGAGCCTTTGGTTGTTACTATCAATAATAAAGGCAAAATTTTCTTACTTGAAATTCCAATAGAAAGAATGCATTTAACCGACAAGCTTGCAAATATCACTAAAGAAAAAAAGGATGCTAGAATTTTTGTAAGAGGCGATAGAAATGTTTCTTATGGGCAGGTAGTAGAGATAGTGGCCGAAATTTATGCTGCCGGCTTTTCTCGTGTAGCTCTTATTTCAAATATTAAAAATAATGAAAAGTAATCAAAATAAGGATAATTTTACGGTTTTTCTTAGCTTTTCTGTTGTTCTGCACTTACTTCTTTTATATTTTTTTCTATTCGGTATGCCGTTACTTTTTGAAAAATTACCGGAAGAGCAAACTATAACTTTTGAAATGTTACCTGTTAGCGATAAATCAAATATTACCACTCAGACAAAGCAAAAAGAAGCCCCTATAGAAAACGAAGACGCTAAAAAATCTGAGCAGAGTAAGCCAAAAGAAGAAGAATCGCAAGATTTGCCTAAAGAAGAAAAAGCAAAAGAGCCTGAGGCTAAAACAATGGAAGAAAAGCCTAAAATAGAAGAGAAAAAACCTATAGAAGAACCAAAGTCTGAAGAAGCAAAAGAAGCGTTACCTGAGAAGAAAGAAGAAGTAAAGAAAGAAAAACCTAAAGAAGAAGAAAAAAAACCGGTTGAGAAACCTAAAGAGGTGAAGAAAAAAGAGCCTAAAACCGATGAGCTTGATTCTTTGCTGAAAAATTTAGAGCAGTCTTCGGAAGGGGATAATGTAAAATCCAATAAACATCAAAGGTCAAAAAAAGCTGATAATGCAAAAGAAACTAAAGGGGTTTATACAGATGGGCTGCCTCTTTCCGATAGTGAAGCATCTTTGATAAAAAGACAGATTGAAAGACATTGGAGTAATGTACCGGCAGGAGTTAGAGGTAATAATAAGGTAAAAGTCATTATTAGTATTACTCTAGATAAAGCAGGTAATGTTGAGCAGGCAAAGGTTAACGAAAAAATCTGTCCTAATATTCCGGCTAGTGTTTGTGAAGCTTTGGCGGATAATGCAATTAGAGCGGTATGGCAAGCAAGTCCTATCGAAAATCTTGACTCTGCACGCTTTAACCATTGGAAAGAGATTAATTTTAGCTTTGATCCAAGTAAATTGTAGGTTGGGCATTGCCTGTGTGGATATCACCCCGTTATTGCGAGCAGTCGTAGACTGCATGGCAATCTCATGAAATAATAACAAACTCTTGAGATTGCTTCGTCAATTGCTATGCAATTTCCTCGCAATGACTATTTTCGAGCCACGTAGGCAAGCCTTTCGCAGGCATGACATTAAGAACCGTGCAATAATTAAAAAATATTATTCATCATGTTTGTGGTGATCACCGATTAATTCAAGCCCCATATCTTTTTGCTCATTATTGAAACAACAGTAGCAGCAATAACCAAACAAGAATAATAAGGTTGCTTCCATTAACAATAGGGTCAAAGCAGCATTACTAGAGCTTACTAACTCATATTCTGAAGGTAATAAATCCGTAGGATATCTTTGTTCATAAAACCTAGTTATTATGTTTACTATTTGTAAATAAAAAAACACTATAACTTTGTCTATTAAAATTACATTTATTTCACAAAGTTTTAAGAGCAGGATAAGTAAATAATAATACATGGATAAATTTAGATCGAAATGAACTATCATAGAGCATAATATTTTGCCTGTTTTATAATATGCATAACCATAGAAAAAACCGCATATAGTGCTTAAAGCTATATATATTAGTCCGCCTTGAAAATGTGCGATCCCAAATATTAAAGATGCTATAATAACAGCTAAAATCTGCTGTTGTGGTAAAAGATTTTGTAATGTTCTTTGTAAAAACCCTCGAAAGAATACTTCCTCAGCCATACAGACGAAAAAGAAATATTGTTGTAATGAGAAAAATGTAGGTGATAGTTAAGGATGACATATAAACCTTTGTAAAAAACTGTTTTTAATATATAGTTATTTTTTAGCATTAAAAATAAAATTTTAATAAATAATAATTGGATTTTAAAAAGATAATCATAAAAAAAACAATAAAATAATATATATAGAATGGGGCGATTTTATGAAAGATATGAAAGATATAGAATATTGGGAAAAAAATTTTGAAAGCTGTAAATATTCAGATAAATTAATCGAAAGGCTTTTATTGTTAAATACCCAAGTAAAACAACCTATTGATATTAGAGAAGTTAAAAAAGGTATTTATTATGCTCGTAAATATCATGGTGAGCAAATGCGTCAATCAGGTGACCCTTATTATTCTCATCCAATCGCAGTAACAATTATGGTAGCGGAATTTGTAGCAAAAGAAGTACCTAAACTCTTTACTTTTAGAATGCTACAAGCTGCATTACTTCATGACACTATTGAAGATACTGAACTTACTGCAGAAATGATTAGCAATATTTTTGATGAAGAAGTAGCAAAGCATGTAGCAGGTCTAACTAGAATTAGGCCTTGGGGAAAAATAAGTAGCGGGAAAAGTCTTATTTTATTAATTAAACAAAAAAGATACGATACTGCTCTTATAAAACTTTTTGATAGAATACATAATTTACAAACTTTGGAAGTAAAATCGCCTGAAAAAGCTCATAAAATAATTAAAGAGACATTAAAAAGCTTTTTAGTGTTAAGTGAAATACTTGAAATACCTTCAGTTTCAGAGCTTATATATGCTGAATGTTATAAAAATAATTTAAAGTTTAATGTAAATTCTACTTTTAATAAAATTATAAATTTCGATTCGTTTCCATTTTCTCAAAATAAGTTACTCCCATAAAGAAAGTTATACCTATTGGAATGAAAATTAAAAATAATCCCCAATATCCTAGATAATTGGTAATATAAACTAAACCAAATGACGTTATAATATAAGTAAATAATTTTGCTATTGCACTTAGCATACTAGTATATGTAAATCTCTTAAAAACCGGAAAATATTTATAAAATATAGGAGCTGCCGGTACGTGATCAAATACGAATAATGCAGCTAAACATTGAAAAATAAAAATATATAAAGGAGTAGGGTTATAATTTAACATTATAGGAAAAAAAATGAGAGAGGTAAAAAATAGATATAATTTTACCTTTAGGATTTTTAAAGGATGGATTTTATAGCTAATAAATGCAAGACCGATAATACCGAGTAAATCTATTATAGATACCCAAAAATTTTGATTTATAATTTGACTTGGAGTAAATCCGCATTCTCTTTTTAATATATCACCGCAATATATATATACGAAATAAAAACACGGTGGTCTAGCACACTGGATAAAGAAATACCAAATAGAAGTGGTGTTTGGAACTTTTTGATCTAGAATATCTTTGTCAATTTCTTCAAGCATAATATTATTTTCTTGAAGTCTTAGTTTTAATTTGTTTCTTTTATTTGAAAATGCATCTGCTTCTTTTAAACTAGTCCTTGCAATAGTACCTACAAAAGCGATAGTTGCGCCAACGAAAAAGGCTATACGCCAACTTGATTCATGGTGATAAATACTTTGATTAGTAAAAATTGATGCAATACCTAGTGCTACCGTAGTGCCTACGGCAGAAAATACGGTTATAATTGTTACTAATGGATATTGTATAGGAGGAGATGAATTTTCGGTTAAGTACAGCTCTGCACCTCGTGTTTCTGCAGTTGCTGACATACCTTGAATTATACGACATATGGTAAGAACCCAAGAGGCTGTTATACCTATCTGTGCATATGTTGGCATGCTGCCTATAATCACACAAGTAATAGCCATTAATAGGGTAGTTAAAACAACTACAATCTTACGTCCAAAATGATCGCCTATATACCCAAATATTAATGCTCCTATAGGTCTTAGCAAATAGGTAGAACAGAAAGAAAAGGCAGTAAGCAACGAAAAAGTGAAAGGATCATATTCCGGAAAAAATAAATTATTTAAAAGCATCGCCATATGCACATAAAGCATAAGGTCAAAATACTCTAGAAATGTACCTATAGAAAGTAATCCGACTGCTTGTTTTTGTCCTGTATTTAAGCTTCTTTGTTCTTTTTCGTAGCCTAACATAACCTTTATATATAATTGGATTACAAAATAGGCTATACTGCTTTTGATTCAAAGTCAATAAAAGATTAAGAATTTTTAATAAATATTGAAATATTTAGGTTTCGTAAAGTTATCTAACTTAAAATTTTCAAATTATTTATTTTTCTCTGAAAGCTTTAAATGCAGTATCAGTAACGGGATCAAGTAAATATCTAAGTAGTGTTCTAGTACCTGTTACGATTTGTACCTCAGCTTGCATACCGGGGTGTAATTCAAGATTTTTAACTTTAGCAACTTTGTTAAATTCATCCATATCGATTTCAACTCTTGCAACATAATAATTATCTTGCTGTTGTCCCGGATGCTGTCTTTCATCTTGTACGATATCGGGAGATATGCTTACTACTTTACCGGTAAATGTTGGAGTTGTTCTTGATTTAAATGCACTGAAACGTATTTTTGCAACTAATCCCTCATGTACTGAGTCAATGTTTTTTTGAGATACCTTTGCTTCTATTATTAATGGGTCATTAGTTGGCGAAATTTCCATAATAGGTTGTCCGTGACTTATAACACCGCCTATTGTATGATATTTTAAATTATTAACTATACCGTCAACAGGTGATCTAATTATCACACGATTAAGCGAGTCCGTCAGGGCATTATATTTTTCTTTAAGAGATGCGGTTTGTACTTGAGCTTCACGAAGCTCTGTTAAAGTCCGTTCAGTGTATTTATTTTGTTGATTTATAATTTTAATTTGAGTTTCGGTAATAGCATGGCGTATTCCTGCTATTTCGGCTTCAGTTGTTGCAACATCGCTTTTTGAAGCGGCAACTTTTGCCTCTTGGTCTAATAAGGCTGCTTTTTGTACAAAGCCTTTTTCTTTTAACGTTCTTAAAGCTTTTAAACGGTCTTGATAAACTTCAGCAGTTTTGGAGGCGGCAACTTTTTTTGCTTCTAAACCTTCAATTTTTTTCTCAAGTTGAGCAATATTTTGATGTAATGCATCTTTCTCTGAGTTATATACTTCTTTTCTAGATCTAAATAAATTTTCCTGTGTATGAATTATTTTAGCTACTTCCGGTAAATTGATATCCTGCATTAGAAAATCAGAGAATTCGATTTGTTCTAAATTATCACGTTCGGCAATTAAACGATTTTCAGTTGCTAAAAAATTACGGTACTGACCAAGAATATTTTCATGTTCGCTTTTTATTCTAGTTTCTTCAAGCTCTATTAATTTATCGCCTTCTTTGACTTTATCACCTTGCTTCACATAAATAGCATTGATTATTCCGCCTTCATGATGTTGAATCGTTTTTTTATTTGTGCTTGGCATTACGATACCGACAGCTACAGCACCACTATCAAGCGGAGCAAGAGCCAACCATAATCCGCCTATTAATACTAAAAAGATCATAACATAAATACCGAAAAGTATAGGTGACCTTGCAGCTTGGGTTACGTTATTACGATCTTTATCGGTTTTCTTGGTAATAAAATTAACAAACCTATCAAGTTTTACTAATAAGAATTCTATAGCATGAGAAGTTTTCTTTAATGTAGTATTTATTAAAGCTTTACGTTTAGAACTTTGACCTTTAAGGTTTAACGCATCTTCTCTTAAGGACAATAATTGTTTTAATTGTTCCGGAGTAATTTGAGGTTTATTGTGTTTTAAGTCCTGCATAATATTTAATCATTATTATATTTTAGTCAGCCTTGTTTGTATTTTGCGTCATTGCGAGGACATGACGTAGTAATTGACGAAGCAATCTCGATAGAAGATGATTTGGAAGCCACGCAACAATGCCAATCAAGTCACGATATGACACTTTAGTTATTAATATGAATTGTACCGCTTTTTAAAGTTTTAAAGTGTTTTTGAATCTCTTCTTCCGTTCCGTAAACTGCAACGGCTCCATCCTGTAATATTAGAATTTTATCAACAACGGATAATACGGATGGTCTATGTGAAATTACAAGAACTGCTATTCCTTTAAGTTTTGCTTGTTTTAAGGCACTTGCAAGGGCAACTTCACCTGCCTCATCTAAATTAGCATTAGGCTCATCTAAAATGATGAGTTTTGGATTACCGTAAAAAGCTCTAGCAAGTCCGATACGCTGTCTTTGACCACCTGATAGATTAGAGCCTGCAGGACCGATATCAGAATCATAACCGTCAGGGAATCTTAATATCATTTCATGAGCTCCGGCTATTTTAGCTGCTTCAATAA
Source organism: Rickettsia gravesii BWI-1 (assembly GCF_000485845.1). Classification (NCBI taxonomy): domain Bacteria; kingdom Pseudomonadati; phylum Pseudomonadota; class Alphaproteobacteria; order Rickettsiales; family Rickettsiaceae; genus Rickettsia; species Rickettsia gravesii. Next base: position 24,804 of record NZ_AWXL01000009.1, read on the forward strand.
CTTTTTGCGGATCGGCATCTTCTTCCATTCTAGCTATATTTTGTTTAATACTACCGCTAAAAAGTTCTATTCCTTGAGGAAGATAGCCGACATGTCTACCGAAATCTTCTCTATTCCAACGATAAATTTCAGCACTATCTAAACGTACGGAACCTGATGATTCTTTCCATACCCCGACTATGATTTTAGCTAAAGTTGATTTTCCTGTAGCCGAAGGACCGATAATTGCTAAAACTTCGCCCGGTTGTACTGCAAAACTAACGCCTTTTAAGATATATTTCGGTACGGGAGGTTGCGGTAAATGTTTTGGTATAGGGTGAGCATAATAAATATTTTCAACAGTAAGATGACCATCAACGTTCGGAATTGGCATCGTTTCGTCTCTAGAAGAATAAGTGTTAAATAAATTATTAATGTTTTTGTATGATTTAATAGCACCGCTCATACTTTTCCATAAATCAATAGCATTATCGAAAGGAGCAAGAGCTCTACCAACTATGATAGAACTCATAATCATATTACCGGGAGTCATATCTGCACTGTGAGATTTTACAACAATGTAAGCACCAACTCCGGTAACAGCCATTTGCATTATATTACGGATAAACCTTGAAAAGTTAGAAATAACACCGTTACGATAGCTAGCAACCGATTGCTTATCAAGTGCTAATATGTTAAATTTATGCCAATTTTTTGTAACATTCTTCATCATTCCCATTGCTTCAATTGTTTCTGCGTTTCTGTTTGCAATATCGGCTTGTGTCATACCTTTTATCGAAAATTCGGTAGCTTCACCGAGCGTTTTATTAGTAGCTGCAGCGTTAAAGAAAGCAGTTGAAACTATTATAATTGCACCAAAAACGGTAATAAGACCGATATATGGATGAATTGAAAAAATAACCGCAATATAGATAAGGCTCCAAGGGGCATCGAATAAAGTATTAATTCCAGTACTTGTTAGGAATGTTTTGACGGTTTGAAAATCACGTAATAATTGGCTAGAACCCATATTTGCTCGTGTTGCAGCTGCAGAAATTGAAGAAGCAAAAATTACGGGAGCTACTGTTCTATCAAGCCATTCTCCTACCTTTATAAGTGTAAAAGAACGAGCAATTTGTAATAATCCGTAAACAAAATAAATATATGCGATTATTATTGATAAAAATAATAATGTTTGTAGATTACCGCTTCCAAGGACTCTATCAAGAACTTGTAGTGAGTAAAGAGGAGTAATTAACATTAGTAAGTTGATTACAAAAGCAAACCAAAAAACTATCCAAAAAGCTGTTCTACATTCGCCTAATGCTATTACTAGCGGGTTTTTTTTATTTAGATTATTATTTTTATTATTCATATTAGTTATATTATAAATAATTATTAATTAATTCTTCAGCAATTTGAACACTGTTTAAAGCTGCTCCTTTACGTAAGTTATCACATGTGATCCATAGATTTATCGTATTATCTCTACTTACGTCATTTCTAATTCGGGAGACATATACGGCATCTTCGCCTACCACTTCAACGGGTGAGATATACGCAAGGTCATTATTATTAGAAATTGTAATAATTCCATCGGCATCTTGTAATATTTCTTCGACTTCTTTGGCATCAATTTTGTCGTTAAATTCTATGTTAACCGATATAGAATGACCGATAAATACTGGTACTCTAGCAGAAGTAACGCTAGCTTTAAAGTGATTACCTATAATTTTGTTTAGTTCAGAAGCAATTTTTGCTTCTTCACTTGTATAGCCATCTTTATTTAAATCACCTATATGAGGAAAAAGATTAAATGCAATCTGTTTTGGAAATTTCTTAGGATCATTCTCTCCAAAAACATATTTAGATTTTGTTTGGTCGTAGAGTTCGTCCATTCCTGCTTTACCTGCTCCTGATACTGATTGATAAGTAGATATCACTACTCTTTTAATCTTTGTTTCATTATCTAGCGGTTTTAATGCTACTGCAAGCGGAATGACGACACAGTTAGGGTTAGCTATGATATTTTTAGTATTAAACTCTTTAAGTGTTGATAAATTAACCTCAGGTACAATTAACGGCACTTGATTATCAACTCTAAAAAGTGAGGATTTGTCGATAACTACACAATTACTAGCAGTAGCTTTTGGTATAAATTCTTTTGAAACTTCTGAACCTGCACAAAAAAAAGCAATATCGATATCGTCAAAATGTAAACTTTTTAAACTATTAATTTGTAGTATTTTTTCTCCAAAGCTTACTTCCCGCCCTAGAGAGCTATCTGAAGCTATAGCATAAACTTTATTAATGGGGAAATTACGCTCAGCTAGAATATTTAGAGTTTCACGCCCTACATTTCCTGTAGCTCCGATTACTGCAATATTGTATTTTTTAGTCATTATTTATTAATCCGATGAGTTTTTTACCTCCGATAATATGGAAATGGAAATGAAAAATAGTTTGTCCTGATTTTTCGCCTTTATTAGTTATTAAACGATAACCGTCTTTATCTAAATCCGCTTCATTTGCTATATCAGAAATTTTAGCAAAAAAATGTTTTATTTCGTCTATAGAAGCTTTAGAGATGAAATCGGCATAATCTATATATTCGTTTTTAGGTATAACGATAATATGTACAGGTGCTACGGGTGCTATATCTTTGAATGCTAAAATTTGTTCGTCTTCATAAATTATTTCTGCCGGAAGATTTTTACCTATGATTTTTGCAAAAACATTTTCTTTGTTATACATCATTTTATTCCTGTTAAAAGCTTTATTGCATGGCTTGATTTTCCGTCATTGCGAGTAAAAAATGTAAGTTTTGACGAAGCAATCCAGTAAGAAATGCTAGTTTTAGCATTTCTTTAATTTTTTTTCTGGATTGCCGTGCAGTCTACGACTGCTCGCAATGACGATTTAATATTTATGAAATTACGTTTCTGTTAAACAAGCATACTACGTTTTAGAAATTTTAATTCAGCTTCAATTCTAGAGTTGGCAATTATTATATCTTCTAGTCGGTAATTATTTCTTTTTAAATAATTTTCTCTAATATCTGAAGCAAAAAAGCCGAAGCCTAAGATTAAGACTATCTTAAATATAAACTTTAACTCTTCGATATTAATCGCCGTAACGATTATATTCGCTATTGCGGCAATAGCAACAACTAACCACATTTTATAGTATAATGCCCAAAATATACTTAAAAGAGCCGCTATCCATGAAAAGCCTTCTTCAATAACAATAAAATTATTATTTTTTTGTGTGGAGTTAATGTATATTGCGTATATATTCATTATTTAAGTTTAAGCCTTGAAAATTCAAGGGACAATAATTAATTAAATTAGATTAGTCAAGTATACTCGTTTAATTTGGAAAATTGGCTACGTCGTTTTGGTAAATCCTCGGATACTCACTTATTAATATATGCTCCGCTCCTCGGTTTACAGACTCCTTGCTCTTTTCCAAATTAGACTTTGTCTATTCGTCTATTTAACAGTAATTCTAATAGTACTTAATTAACAACTTAATATCAATAAATTTTATATTATGTCAGATAATTTAGCCTTACACGGCACAACAATACTTTGTTTAAAAAAGAACGAAGAAATAATTATAGCAGCAGATGGACAAGTCTCGTATGGTAATACCGTACTGAAATCTACAGCACGAAAACTTCGGACTATAGCAAATAATAAAATTATTGCCGGTTTTGCGGGTTCTACGGCTGACGGTCTTGCGTTATTTGAAAAACTTGCAGTAAAGATAGAGCAACATAAGCATAATTTACTTAGAAGTGCAGTTGAGCTTGCAAAAGATTGGCGTAGCGATAAATATTTGAGACGTTTGGAAGCAATGATGATTGTTGCTGATCGTAGTCATATATTAATTTTAACCGGTAACGGTGATGTCGTAGAGCCTGAAAATAATGTTGCAGCAATAGGTTCAGGCGGTTTATTTGCACTATCTGCCGCTCGCGCTCTAATGTCTTACGAGAATAATTTAACTGCTGAAGAAATTGCTTTAAAATCTATGAATATAGCTGCAGATTTGTGTGTATTTTCTAATCATAATATTATAATGGAAAAAGTTGTATGAAAGCTACTAAAACTACTTATAAAAAAGACCCTATGGGGCTTACCCCTTCTCAAATAGTGAATGAACTTAATAGATTTATCGTAGGTCAAGAAAAGGCCAAAAAAGCCGTTGCTATTGCACTTAGAAATCGTGGTCGTCGTAAAAGAGTAGAAGGTAATTTACGTAATGAAATAGTACCGAAAAATATTTTAATGATTGGTTCAACCGGTGTCGGGAAAACGGAAATAGCAAGACGCCTTGCAAAGCTGACTAATTCTCCTTTCTATAAAATTGAAGCAACTAAATTTACCGAAGTCGGATATGTAGGGCGTGATGTAGAATCAATAATTCGTGATTTAGTCGAAATAGCCGTTAATACTGAAAAAACTTTAGCAAAAACGAAAGTAGATATTCATGCCCGTGAAAAAGCGATAGAGAGAATATTAGATAGTTTAGTAGGTAAAACTTCTAGTAGTGAGACTAGAGAAAAGTTCAAAGAAAAAATTTTAAACGGCGCACTTGATGATACGGAAATTGAAATTAGCGTAGCTGATACTACACCTGTCGGCGGTGGAAGTTTTGAAATACCGGGTATGCCGGGAGCATCTATGGGCGTTCTTAATCTTGGCGATATGATTGGACGAGCCCTTGGCAGCAGTAAGACTAAAACAAAAAAAATGCTAGTTAAAGATGCTATGGCTATTATTATACCTGAAGAATCAGAAAAATTAATAGACCAAGAAAAAATTATTCAGCAAGCTATAAATTTAGCTGAAAATGATGGTATAGTTTTTATTGACGAAATTGATAAAATAGCTTCAACTGGTAGTTCCGGAGCAAAAAATGCCGAAATAAGTAGAGAGGGAGTGCAAAGAGATTTGCTACCTTTGATAGAGGGCACGACGGTTAATACTAAATATGGACCGGTAAAAACCGATTATATATTATTTATTGCTTCCGGTGCTTTCCATATTGCTAAACCTTCTGATTTATTACCGGAGTTACAAGGAAGGTTACCGATTAGAGTAGAATTAAGTTCGCTTACCAAAGATGATATGATTAAAATATTGCTTGAGCCTGAAACTAGTTTAATAAAACAATATTCGGCGTTAATAGGTACTGAAGACGTGCGTCTTGAATTTGCTGTTTCTGCTATTGAGAAGATAGCGGATTATGCGATCACCGTTAATTTAGAAGTCGAAGATATAGGGGCTAGAAGGCTGCATACTATACTTGAGCATTTGCTTGAGGATATAAGCTTTGAAGCTAGCGAAATGAAAGGCAAAAAAATAACTATCGATGATCAATTCGTAGAAAATCAATTATCAAAAATAATAACTAATCTTGACTTAGCTAAGTTTGTTCTATAGATGTTTTTTTCGATCAATGGTTGAGGTAAGATTGTTATTTTTTATCATTACGAGGAAATTACGTCAGTAATTGACGAAGCAATCTCAGGAGTTTGTTATTATTTCATGAAATTGCTACGCAGCCTATGTCTGCTTGCAATGACGATTTAGTAGTATCCATGCAATAACATCTACAACCTAGCACAATAGCATTTTAAGAAAAATTTCATGATAATGCATATAGCAAGTCTAACGTTTAATGGAATTGATATTATCGATGTTGATGTGCAGGTACAAATATCACCGAGTATCCCTGCTTTTACTATAGTAGGGTTTGCCGATAAAACTATAGCTGAATCAAAAGCACTAGTTAAAGCAGCGTTATCTTATAGGACTTGCACTACCTACTAAAAAGATTTTAATAAATTTAGCTCCGGCAGATTTAGTAAAAGAAGGAAGCCACTTCGATCTTGCGATTGCTTGTGCGATATTTACCGCAATGAATATTTTACCTGAACTTAAAATTGCGGAATATTTGATAATAGGAGAGCTATCGTTAGATGGTTCAATCTTACCGGTAAGTGGAGCTTTACCTGCAGCGATTGGGGCTTCTGTTAGAGGTAAAGGTCTTATTTGTTCAAGTAAAAACAGCTCGGAAGTTGCTTGGTCGGGTAATGATAATATACTTGTTGTAGGTAATTTAATTGAACTAGTAAATCATTTTAAAGGTTCACAAGTTTTAACTCCTCCGGAAGCTAAGTTACAAGATGAGCCGATAAATTATCCCGATTTTAAAGATATAAAAGGTCAAAAAATTGCTAAACGAGCTTTAGAAATTGCAGCATCAGGTGGGCATAACCTTTTAATGTTCGGTCCTCCCGGAACCGGTAAATCAAGACTTGCTGCCTGTCTTCCCAATATACTACCTAAAATGTCTACAAAAGAAATTTTAGAATGTAGTACGATTACAAGTATTGCAGGAAAATTTTTAGACGGTAAACTTACCAAAGTAAGGCCATGCAGAACCCCACATTATTCATGCTCATTGGCCGCTATGGTCGGTGGCGGTGTCGGAAAAAAAGTAAAGTCTGGGGAAATTACGCTAGCTCATAACGGAGTATTATTTTTAGATGAACTACCTGAATTTCCACAGCATGTTATTGATGCATGAAGACAGCCTATTGAAAACAGTGAAATACTAATCTCACGATCAAATGCTCATATAAAATATCCGGCAAATTTCCAGTTAATAGCAGCTATGAATCCTTGTAAATGTGGTTATTGAGGCGATTCTTATAAAGAATGTATATGAAAGCTCCAAAAATGTGCTAGCGACTATCAAATGAAAGTATCAGGACCTATTATGGATAGATTTGATTTGCATATAGAAGTATCTAGTATTAATGTTTATAATTGTGACTTGATTGTAGATAACTCTGAGGAAGAATCTGAATATATAGCTGCAAGAGTCGAGACAGTACGTTTAATTCAAGAAAAGAGATATGAGGGCTATAATATTAAAACAAGTAACAGATTAGATAGGCAGTTGTTAATAGGTTACGCTATGCCTGCGGATGAAGGTAAAGATTTACTGAATGAAGCGGCAAATAAATTTCGTTTATCAATGCGTGCTTATAACCGAATACTTAGAGTAGTACGCACGATTGCCGATCTTGAGAATATTGATAAGGTCTTGAAAGTGCATATTGCGAAAGCTTTAAGTTACCGTAAAATGGAATTTAATAATATGTATACGAAGATCAACTTCAAAAAGAGCAAGGAGTCCACAAGGCGAGGAACGCAGCGTATACTTAATACATGAGTACCGAAGCTCTTGTAGGATGACGTAGCATTTTTGAAGTTGATCTTCGTATACTGTCTTCATTTTTTGCAATATATTTAAGATGATTTAAAGATAAAAGATATGAGTACTATAATAAGTTTTGATTATAAAATATTTATTAAAAGATAAAGGGGATTATGAAATAATCGAGGGATTTTCTTAAAAATGCTGGTTATAGTTCTGTTAAAATAAAAGCCCTACTAGAAAGTGGCAGTAATAAAGAAAATGATAGCTTAAAATCTAGCGTAGCAGATGATGTCATTGTGGAAGATGAAGAAGGGCATAAATATATAGTAGAAATAGAAAAATCCTATACAAATCTTTTTATGTATAAAGCTTGTTTTAATTCTAGTAGATTAATAGTTGATAGTATTTCTAAGAGCGAGGATTATTCTACTATAAAAAAATATTTCATATTAATTTATTGTGTTTTCCTTTTGATAATATGAAAGCACCTTTATATCACGGTAAGACTATTTTTAGAGAAGTTGATAAAAAACACCCTATGAAATTTTCTTTGGGAGATATGAGAGATAAAATATTTGATTTATATAATGTATTTCCAGAATCATGTTGTAATATCAGTACCATTATTTAATGATGTTATAAGAGATGAATTGGATGAATGGCTATATGTAGTAAAATATTCTGAAGTTAAGAAAGATTTTAAATCACCATATATGAAGAAAGTAGCAAAACGTCTTGATATACTTAAGATGACTCCTAAAGAGCAAATAATTTATCGTGCCTATATGAATAAAAGCTATAAAGAGCGTGATTATATAGTTTCTGCTGAAGAAAAAGGTAGAGAACAAGGTATGGCAAAAGGAATAGAAGATGGAAGGAAAAAAGGTAAACAAGAAGGTATACAAGAAGGCGAAGTTACAAAAAGTATAAAAATAGCAAAAAAGATGTTAATGAAAAAAAAACTCGATAGAAGAAATACATGAGATTACTGAAGTATCTATAAAAGAAATAGAGCGATTACAAACAGAAATTGAGAACCTTAAAAAATAACTATCTTTAATGACAAAAATTTACTTTATAGCTGGTGAGGTGTCAGGAGACTTTGTAGGTGGTCGTATAATTCAGCATTTAAAAAACAATACAGGAGTACAACTAAATTCACCTGTATCAAGCTTTGTGAATGACGCTATACAGTTTGTTGGTGTTGGCGGCAAATATATGGAGGAAGCTGGTAGCTTTAAAAGCCTATTTCCTATTACTTCCATAAATTTAATGGGTTTTGTAGAAATTTTGCCTCATATTTTTAAGCTTAAAAAATTAATTGATAAAACTGTGGAGGATATAATAAATAGTAAAGCTGATTTATTAATTACCATAGATTCACCAGGGTTTACTTATCGTGTGGCAAAGCGAGTAAGGAAACTTTTACCAAAGCTGAAAATGATTCATATCGTTGCACCGTCAGTTTGGGCATATAAAGAGGGTAGGGCAGTAAAATACGCTAAAATTTATGATTGTTTATTTGCTTTACTACCGTTTGAACCTCCATATTTTACTAAAGTCGGTCTTGATTGTAGATATATAGGTCATCCGATTATGGAGCAAGAGTTTTATAGTGATAAAATAGCTTTACGTGAAGAGTTTAAAATAGATGAGAATGAGAGAGTTTTGTGTGTTACTCTTGGTAGTAGAAAGAGTGAGATTCTAAGGCATTTATCGGTTTTTGTTTCTTCTATTGAAGCAATATTCAAGAGTTGTAATAATCTTAAAGTTATATTTACTCTTGCAAATCCTGCTCATGAGGCAATAATAAAACCGTTTCTAGAAGATGTTAAGTTTAAATATTTATTTTCAAGTGAGAGACTTAAAACTTATGCTGTTGCGGATGTAGTTTTAGCAAAATCCGGTACTAATACTTTAGAGATAGCAGCTTCCGGTACTCCTATGATTGTGGCTTATAAAGTTAATCTTATAAGCTTTTTTATTATCAGGCTATTGATAAAAATAAAATATGTTACGTTGATAAATATTATAGCCGATAAAGAAATAATTCCGGAATTTATCCAATTTAATTGCCGAGCTAATCTTATTAGTAATAAACTTCAAGAGTTATTATTTAATTCTAAAAAAGCTTATGAGCAGGTAATAGAAAGCCAAAAAATTTTGCAGCAATTAGGATTTAAATCAAACCGATTACAGCTAAATTCAGAAAGTTTTAGACATGATGAATTTAAAGGCAAGCTAGCTAGGCGTACAAAAGTACGTGAACACAGGCTTAGCTTGGAAAATTCGCTTGTATCAAGTGATCGAGATGACGCTGTACCTTCTTATATAGCTGCAGAAATTATTAAACAGGAGTTCTTAGAACCTAAAATAAAGTTGTTAAAAGAGAAAGATTAGTGCTTGAAACTGGTGGTCCACAACATTTTCTGAATTATAATAAACATTAATATTAATATAATAATAAAATATATTTCCATGTTTTTTCTTATAGTATTAATTTGTTTCATTAAAATTTTTAAATCATTGGAAATTTTTTTGTATTCCTCATTGTTATCAGAACGCATTGTTGTCAAGAAACCGGATAAGTTTCCTAACTTATTTTGTAAAGCTTTTAACCTTTCAGTATGTTCTTCGTGTTTTAGATCGGTATTGTGATCTTGTATCATAATATATAATGCCCATTATAAGATCAGTATTAACGCCGGTATAGTAATATGAACTATGAATAAAGATTTATATTTTTTGTTTGTAATAAAAGTTCTAACTTTTCATTTTACAGGAGTATACTATTGTTATAGTAAATTGGTTTGCGTTATTAATTTGTTGCTCATTAGTTATCTAATTTTAATTACCAAATATTAAAACTATTGATTGATTTAGCAAAAAATTAATTTTACTATATGTTATTTCAAATGTCAAGAAAAAAACCATGCTTTGTGGTAACTTTCTTATCAATATTTCTAAGCCTTATAAAAATAATAGTTATTATGTTAAACAACCTATTAAAAACTAAACTTTTTTTAGTTATAGTATCTCTAACTATATTTATTACTTTGCTAAATTTTAGTATATTTTATATTTTTGTGCCGGGTAATCTTACTCAAAATAAAACGATAATTATTGAACCTAAATTATCCGTAAATCAAATAGTTACAAAACTTTATTCTAATGAAGTAATCAAATATCCAAGAATTTTTAAAGTAATTGCTAAAATTTATTCTATAAAAAGACCTCTTAAAAGCGGTGAATATGTGTTTACTCGTAATATATCGCCTCTGCAAACTTTAAGAATGTTAGCAAGCGGTAAATCTATAATACACAAGATAATTGTCCCGGAAGGTACGGTAGTTAGTGAGGTTATAAAGAAAATTAATGAAGAAAGTCGATTACTTGGAGAAATAAAAGGGATAATACCTGAAGGTTTTTTAATGCCTTCCACGTATTTTTTTTCTTACGGTGATCAAAAAGAGCAGATAATTGATAACATGAGAAATTTAATGTCTGCTAATTTAGATAAAGTAATGCAAAATCTTGCACCGGATTCTCCATTAAAAACTAGACTTGAGGTATTAACGCTAGCTTCAATAATTGAAAAAGAAGCCGGCTCAAATGCAGAAAAGCCTATTATAGCAGCAGTATTCATTAATCGTTTAAAGAAAAATATGAAGCTACAAGCCGATTCGACTACTATATATGCTTTGACTGAAGGAAAATTTAAATTAGCAAGAGCTTTAACAAAAAAAGATTTATTGCAAGAACTACCCTATAATACTTATTATATGAAAGGTTTACCACCCGGTCCGATTTCTTGTCCGTCGTTAAAATCTTTAGAAGCAGTGGTAAAATCTGCTAAAACGGATGCATTATTTTTTGTAATTGACGGTAAAGGCGGGCATAATTTTTCTAACAATCTTAATGATCATAATAGATTTGTTGAAACTTATCGCAAAAGTTTGATTAAAGTACCTGAGCCGGCAATTGATCCTGAAAAACCATCTACTCGATGAATTTCAAAAATTGGCTACGTCGTCTTATAAGAGCTGTGGTGCTCATGTATTAAGTATACGCTCCGCTCCTTGCCTTATAGATTCCTTGCTCTTTTTGAAGTTGATTTGCGTATATTTTTATCTACTTAAGGGATGTTATCATGAATAATAGTGAATTTAGTAAAATAGCCGAGACAACAATTGCATATATAGCAGAAAAGATAGAAGAGCAGGATAAAGAAGCAAGTATAGATGTAGATTTACAAGGCGATATATTAAACCTTGATACTGATAAAGGGGTATATGTAATAAATAAACAAAGTGCCGCCAAAGAAATTTGGTTGTCGTCGCCGGTTAGCGGTCCTTATCATTTTTTTTATGAACAAGGCGAATGGACAAATAGAGCAGGGCTTGAATTAATGGCTATTTTAACTGAAGAACTTAATATTAAATTTGATGCTCGCCCCACTTGAAAAATTAGCAACAATGTCTTTGTAAGACCTCGGATGCTGAACGTTTAATATACGCTCCGCTCCTCGGCTTACAGACCGATTACTCTTTTCCAAGTTAAACTTCGTATCACTACTCTGCATTTTACTTCGGAGTATATATGAAAGATTTTGAAACTGCCGATAGTGCCGAAAAAGTTTATGATTTAATAATAAAAAATGCTCCTACTCGTGCATCTATATTCATTGATGTTGATGATACGCTTATAACTCCTAAATCAAAAACTTTTAAGAAATCGCCTTATAATCAAATAATTGATAGAATTAAGGAAAATAAAAGTAGTTATGACAATTATGAGGAAATTATCAGTAATTGGTGTTTGCAGTGAAAAGTAATATTAATTGATGAAGAGTGGGTAGAAGTTATAAACAAGCTCAAGGAAAAGTTTCCGGTTTATGGTCTTACACAAATGAATACGGGAGCATTCGGCAATATTCCTTCTATGCAAGATTGGCGATATAAAGAACTAAAAGAGCTGGGTATCGAATTTTTAGATAATGAAAAATTAGCAATTTATAATTCAGGACAAAAGGATGATGCTATTTTTTATAAAGGTATATTTATAACCGGTAATCACTCAAAAAGTGGTACTTTATCAAAATTTTCTGAAGAGCTAAATGCTAGTTTTATTGTATTTGTTGATGATCGTGCGAAGCATATTGCAGATGTAGGAGATTATTGTAAAAAGAATAAAATAGGTTTTTTAGACATTTTATTTGACGGGCTTAAAAATTTAACAGGCGAACCTGATCCTACACTTGCCGAATTTTAAGAATCATATTTAATAGAAAACGCTAAATGGCTTGAAGACATAGAAGCTTATGGGCTAATGGTCAGGAAGTAATAATTAAATAGAATACATGCCTACATAGATATCGTCATTGCGAGCAGCCATATAGGCGGTGTGGTAATCTATAAAAAATAATAAAAATTCTGTAAATCAGAATTTTTAACTAGATTGCTTCGTCAATTATTTTATAATTTCCTCGCAATGACGACTCAGTATCCACGCAACAATGCCACGCAGGAATGGTATCGAGAGTCGCACAACACTCTAAATAATCCCTAAAATCCATGAGTTTTAAAAATGTACTTTCTAAAAAATTTTTTGATCATATTCATAATTCTAATTTCAAATCTAGCATTCGCAAATACTTATAGGCAGATAAATTACAAAATAACACCTTTGTCTAATACATCTGTTTCAGCTATCAAAGTTGAGACGGAAATAATCGGCAATATGAGTGGTGAGATTGTTTTAGATTTACCCTATGCATGGGCAAATGCTACATATTACAAGCAAATCAAAAATGTTAAGCTAGAATATCCTATTGGAAAATTAAAATCAAGACTCGAATGAAGCTATTTTAAATACGGAAAAAATTAATATTATTCGTTTAAGCTACGAAATATATCAAAAAACCGGTAATCCTTGTGATATCCACGAAGCAATAATCAAAATTTAATTCATTCACCGGGTTATGGCCTTTTTGCTACTCCCTACTCCCGGTGATCTAAATGGAAATGATATAGTAGCGTTTAACATTGAATGGGATAATATTCCTGATAGCTGGGAAACAATATCAGATTATGGTCTTGGTAAAAGCGTGAAATTTAAAGCTATGCCGATTGAATTATATAGTGCAGTTTATGCAGCGGGTGATTTACGTGTTTACAAAATTGTCGATCAAAAAAATCCTGTATATCTTTCGTTACATGGTCAATTTGATCTTAAAGATGAAGAAATAGCTTCTTATATAAATAAAATTATCAAGGGACAAAGAACATTTTTCCATGATAATAATTTTCCTTATTATCTAATAAGCTTAATCGAAGGGAATCAACCTAGACATATGGGCGGAACGGGCTTAACTCATAGTTTTACTGCATTTATTCCTCAAGGTTTGGACAAACAGGATTATATAACGTTACTTGCTCATGAACATCTACATAATTGGACAGGGAAGAAAATACGTAATAACTTAGAACGATTAAATTATTGGTGGAGTGAGGGATTTACCGATTATTATAGCAGGGTTTTAGCCTTACGTTCCAGTGTTATAACGCTTGAGGAATTTGTAGAAGAATTTAATAAATTCTTTGAGAATTATTATTTATCACCTGTTGTAAATGAACCTAATAATTTAATCGAAACAGATTATTGGCAAGATTATGCAGTACAAAGATTGCCATATTATCGTGGATTTGTTTTGGCACTTTATTTGGACAATTTCATTAAAGAGAATAATAAGAGTAAATCGCTGGATAATGTTATGCTTGATTTATTTAAAACCTCAAAAGAACAAGAATTTTCAAGCGATTATTTTAAAAAAATAGTTAAAAATTATATTCCAAAGGGCATAGATAAAGAGATAAACGAATATATAGCACAAGGTAAAAAAACTATAGATTTAGCTAATGTTGCTAAAGTGCTGCCGATCGAGAAAATAACAATGGGGGCATATGATCGTAGATAAGCTAAAAATCAAAAAGTTTTTTAATAGCTAAACCTTCTTTTTATCTTTAAATATTATTAATTTTTTAAATTATTTATTAATAATATCCATTTCAAAATGTTACCAAAGCTGCGACAGATTTCACAATGTATGCTACCTTAGTAACGGAACATGCTATTAATGTGATAGAAAACGGTGCATTCCCGCTTTCGCGGGAATGACATAGAGAGTCATGCACTAGTTAAACGCTTTATTATCTCTTCTCTATCAATCAAAGGTAAAACGCCTGCGATTTCCGGTCCTGATTCTCTGGCGGTTAAAGCAAGGCGAAGAGGTAAAAATAACTCTTTACCTTTCCTGCCTGTTATATTTGTTATTTCTTTAGTCCAAATGCTCCAGCTATCTTTAGTGATTTCACCTTTCGGTAATAATTCTGCTGCTTGCTTTAAATATTCCTTATCTAAATTTAGATTTTCTACATTCGGAGTTTGATGGCAAATTTCCCACCAATCTTTTACATCATGTAATTTTTGCAAGTTAGGGCTTACCGATAACCAAAAATTTTCATCAATATACTCGGCATCTATTGCTTTAAGGCGTTCTTTTACTGTATCAAAATCTAAACTTATAAGTAATTTATGATTTAATCTTTCTAAATCTTCCGGCTGATAGATAATTGGACTTTTAGAGAAACTACTTATCTCAAATTGATTTGCTAGCTTCTCCATTGATTTATAAGGCAAGATTTGTGCTGATGAACCAAGTAAACTAAAAAAGCTAGCGATTGCCATAGCTTCGATTCCGACTTCTTTTCTAAGAGTTGCGATCTCAAACCCTCCAACTCTTTTAGAAATTTTCTCATCTTTATTGATTATTAAACTTAAATGCCCAAAAGTCGGAGGAGTAGTATTTAAAGCCTCAAACATTTGAATTTGAATGGCGGTATTGCTAACGTGATCTTCACCCCTAATAATATGAGTAATATTATAATCAATATCGTCAATAACTGAGCATAACATATAGGTCATACTACCGTCTGCTCTTATCACTATTGGGTCGCTTAAAGCCTTGCCGTCATATTTAACTTCGCCTTTGATCATATCATGCCAGCTAATCGGTTCATGATTTACCAAAAATCTATAATGCGGTTTTCTTCCTTGTTCTGTATATTTCTTTGCTTGCTCTTCAGTTAGATTTAAGCTAGCTCGATCATAAATCGGTGGTAAACCTTTAGATAATTGAAATTTACGCTTTAATTCTAGCTCTTCAGGAGTCTCATAGCAGGCATATAATCTTTTTTTGTCTAGTAATAGATTTTTGATTGCATCATATCTACTTAAACGACTTAATTGATTAAATGTCTGATCCCAATTAATATTTAAAAATTTTAGATCTTCCTTAATAGCGTCTTTATATTCCTGTTTACTACGCTCTAAATCCGTATCGTCAAATCTTAAAATAAACTGTCCGTTATGCTTCTTTGCATATAGCCAGTTAAGCAATGCTGCCCTGATATTCCCGACATGTAACATACCGGTCGGTGACGGAGCAAATCGTGTTATAACTTTTGTCATAAATAAGTAATTTTATTAATTGTTATTCCGTGGCTTGACCACGGGGTCTTGTATCACAGCCTGTGTCCTTAGACCCCGTGATCAAGTCACGGGGTGACACTAAACCATTTACGCCTGTTTCTTCTCTAATTTCGCTTTATTCTCTTCAATTAGCTTCATCGCATCATCTAAGCTTAAATTTAGAAAATCATATTTTTTTTGCACCGAAATAAATTTACCCATATATTTTATGTAAGGACCGAATTTACCGTATCCTATCATAATTTCCTCGTCGCTATCTTTATGAATACCTATTTTTAGCGGTAAGCTTAGAAGCTTTAATGCTATATCAAGTGTAATATCATTTTGGTTCAAGCTAGCAGGCACGGGGCTACGTTTTGGCTTTACTTTGTCTTCTTGTTCGCCAAGTTGAATATAAGGTCCGTAAGGTCCTTTTTTCAGATATATTTCTACTCCGTCTTTATCCGTACCTAAAACTTTATTCTCATTAGGCATAGCGGCAGACTCGCCTTCATTCTTGTTATTATCGTTACCGCTAACAATAGATTTTCTAAAAGTACATTCAGGGTAATTACTACATGCTAAAAACGCTCCGAACTTACCAAGCTTTAAGCTAAGCTCGCCCGTGTTACATGAAGGACAAACTTTAGATTCTTTATTCTCACCGAACAGGTGATAATCAAGGGCTTTCTGTACATAGCTAATAATCTTGGTTATTTTCTGCTCGTTTACTGATTCAATATTATGGTTAAAACCGCTCCAAAAATTATTTAAAGCAGCTTTCCATTCAAGTTTGCCGGCTGCTATTTCGTCTAATTCGTTTTCAAGTCCTGCAGTAAAATCATATTCAACGTATTTTTTGAAGAAACCGACTAAAAATACCGTTACCAAACGTCCAAGCTCTTTAGGTATAAATCGTTTTTTCTCAAGAGCAACATATTTTCGATCTTGTAAAACCGATAAAATACTAGCATAGGTCGAAGGACGACCGATCCCAAGCTCTTCAAGTTTTTTCACTAAACTTGCTTCTGAATATCTTGGAGGCGGTTCGGTAAAATGTTGATTTGGAATAACTTCTTTAGTTTTAAGCGGCTCTTGTTCTTTTAAAGGCGGCAGCATTTTATTTTCTTCTTCAGCTTCATCGTCCACACTTTCACGATAAACCTTATAAAATCCGTCAAAGGCTATAGTCGATCCGTTTGCTTTTGCCAAATATTCTTTATTTTCCGAAGCTAAATTTGCAACTACCAAATCCATTATAACATTTTCCATTTGGCAGGCTATAGTTCTTTTCCAAATCAACTCATAAAGCTTATAATAATCCTTTTCTAGCTTTTCTTTTAAGCTATCAGGAGTATAAGTAATATTTGTGGGTCTTATTGCTTCATGAGCTTCTTGAGCATTTTTTACTTTGGATTTATAAATTCTAGGGCTAGTCGGTAAATATTTATCGCCGTAACTTTTATCGATTAACTTACGTATATCTGCTATTGCATCATTTGATAATGTAACGCCGTCGGTTCTCATATAAGTAATAAGTCCTATAGTTTCCTTACCTATATCAACACCCTCATAAAGTTTTTGTGCTATTTGCATAGTCTTTTTAGCACTAAAACCTAATTTTCTTGCTGCTTCTTGTTGTAGTGATGAAGTAATAAAAGGAGGTTGTGGTTGACGTTTTTGTTGTTTTTTTTCTATCTTATCAACATGAAATTTTTGAGATTTTAATTTTTTGGTTAAATCTTTGGCGTTTTTTTCGTTAATAATTGAGAATTTTTCTAACTTCTGATCGTTTGCGTGAGTCAATTTAGCAGTAAATAGTTCGTTATTACTATTTTGCATTTTAAGGCTAATATCCCAATATTCTTCTGACTTAAAACGCTCTATTTCATCTTCTCGCTCACATATTAATCGCAGAGCCACGGACTGTACACGTCCTGCCGATTTACATCCCGGTAACTTACGCCATAAAAGAGGTGAAAGGGTAAAGCCGACTAAATAGTCTAAAGCTCTTCTTGCTTGTTGGGCATTTACTAAGTTAGTGTCAAGTTTCCTAGGGTTTTCAACGGCGTGAATAATTGCTTTTTTGGTAATTTCGTTAAATGCTACCCTTTTGAAAAAATTATCGGATTTAACTTGATTCTTTTCTTTTATTACCTCTGCAACATGCCATGAGATAGATTCACCCTCACGATCAGGATCGGTTGCAAGATATACTGCATCAGCTTTTTTAGCATCTTTAACTATGGCATCTACATATTTACCGGCTTTATCGGAAATATCATATTTCATTGCAAAATTTTCATCAGGTAACACCGAGCCTTTTTTAGAAGGTAAATCTCTAATATGACCGAATGATGCAATGACCTTAAACTCATCACCTAAATATTTATTTATCGTTTTTGCCTTTGCCGGCGATTCTACTATTACTAATTTCATCTACTTATTATAAACTAATGATATTTTATTACCGGCGTGACGCATTACTATCCCGGCGAGTTCTAATTCTAATATTACCGTATGTATGATAGGAAGCGGTAATTCTATTTCTTTTTGTAAATATTCAAAGTCTATGGGTACTGCCGATAATAATTTCAATATAGCAGTACGTTCCTTTTGTGACGGTTCTTTAACATATCTCGTATTTACTGTTCCTAGCTTAACAAAATCCTTAAATAATCCATCATCTTTTTTCCTAAATTCTTCATATTGTGGTAAATTAGCTACAATATCGTCTACTGATTCCACTAAATATGCTCCCTCTCTAATCAATTTGTTTGTACCTTGACATCTTGGATCTAAAGGAAAGCCGGGAACGGCAAATATTTCCCTATTTTGTTCAAGTGCAAATTTTGCAGTTATTAATGAACCAGATTTTAAGCTTGCTTCTACTACCACTACTCCTAAGGCTAGTCTCGATATTATCCTATTACGCTATGGAAAATGTTTTCCAAGTGGGGTAGAACCGATAGGTAACTCAGCTAATATTAAACCTTCTTCTTCTAAATTTTCAAATAGTTTTTTATTTTCTGGTGGATATATATATGATCAATACCGCCTGCAATAACTCCGATAGTTTGAGAAATTGCAGCTTGATGTACGCTGCTATCTATTCCTCGTGTTAATCCTGAAACGGTTATATAACCTTCTTTTACTAAATCATTTGCAATTTTATGAGCAAAGCTTCTTCCGTTTGCAGCAGCGTTTTTGCACCTACTATTGCAACGCATTTATTATGATTTAATAACTCTATATTACCTTTATAGCTTAATATTGGCGATGGATCATAAATTTCAAGTAATAATTTTGATATTCCGGAGATTTATATGTGATGATCTTAGCGTTGTCTTTTTCGGGAAGCTCTAACTCTTTTTCAGTACCGCTTTTACTGAAAATTTTAATTGGTTTTGACTTTCCGTCTCGCAATAAAAAATCCGGAACGTTATCTATGGCAGTTGCTGCATCACCGAATAATTTAATTAAACTAAAGAAAGTTTTAGGACCGATATTTTCACTCCTAATAAGATGTAAAATATTAATTGTTTCAATATTATAAGATATTTTAGGAGCAGAAAATAATTCTTTCAACATTATTTAGGGTTAGTTTGATATTGAGTTAGTGCTGTATGTCATTCCTGCCTAGGCAGGAATTCAGTCAAGCATATAAAAATTTGTATTTTTATATGCTTATTTTGTTAAATATGTAATTGTTTATCAATGTTAAGGTTGTTTTTTTCTGGATTCCTGCTTTCGCGGGAATGACATCGAACCATGCAACAACACTAGACAAGCCACGGTAGGACAGTTTTCCACTTTAATAACACAGTAATATATTACAGCTTCTCTGCATGTGAGCTTAAATAATGTGCTATACCTTCATGTGATGGGGTAATTGCTTCCTCACCTTTATGCCAGCCGGCAGGACAAACTTCGCCATGCTTTTGATGATGAGTTAAAGCATCAATTACTTTTAATGTATAATGAATATCACGACCGATAGGTAAGTCGTTAACTAGCATGTGACGTACTATGAAATCCTTATCGATTAAAAAAGTTCCACGTAAAGCAACACCGTCTTCATTAAGTACATTATATTTTGAAGAAATATCCTTTTTGATATCGGAAACCATTGGGAATTGTACTTGTCCAAGTCCGCCTTTATTATGCGGAGTATTTTTCCAAGCTAAATGGCTAAAATGAGAATCAACGCTAACAGCTACTACTTTAGTACGTCTTTCGGTAAATTCACCAAGCTTATTGTGAAATGCTATAATTTCCGATGGACAAACAAAAGTAAAATCTAGAGGATAAAAAAATAGCACTATATTATCCTCTGCAGCATAATCGCTAAGTTTAAACTTATCGTCTATATTATTATTAGGCATAATAGCTTTAGCTGTAAAATCTGGAGCAGTTTTGCCGACAAATACTGACATATTCATAACCTTTTATTAATTAATAATCTGATATGATATATAAAACTAATTATTATTACAATAATAAATCTTTATAAATTGCTACTTATCTATTTTCGTTCCCGAAGAAGCTTTTAATTGGTTAAATATAGTTAACGCTCCGGTTACAAAACTACTCGGTTCTGAAAGATTTGCAGGTAAAATTACGGTGTTGGTATCTTTAGCCAAATTACCGAACGCACTAATGTATTGCTCGGCTATTTTAAGAGCTACTGCATCACTTCCTCCCGTTTTTTGTACAGCAGTTGCGACAATCTCAATACTATTTGCCGTAGCGGTAGCGACTAAGCCTATTGCTTCAGCTTCACCTTTTGCCCTGTTAACTTGATCTGTATAAGAAGCTTCTGAATTCAGTACGATTTGTGCTTTTTCACCTTCTGCATGGTTAATTTTTGCTTGTCTATTACCTTCCGACTCTAGAATTTGAGCTCTTTTTTGACGCTCTGCCGCTACCTGCAATTCCATAGCTTTAAGTATAGTTTGCGGAGGTTGAATATCTTTAATTTCATAACGCATACATTGTATGCCCCAATTTATAGCAGCCTGATTAATAGCTGCTACAATTGCTACGTTTAAAGTTTCGCGCTCTTCAAAAGTTCTATCTAAAGGGAGTTTACCGATTTCCGAACGCATAGTAGTTTGAGCAAGCTGTGTTATGGCATAGTAAGGATTATTAACACCATAAGATGCTGCCATTGGATCAATGATCTTAACATATAAAACACCGTCTATAGATAATGTTACGTTATCGTTTGAAATAGCTGTTTGAGCGGTAACGTCTATTGCTTCTTCTTTTAAAGTATGTTTGTATGCTACTCTCTGAATGACAGGGATGAGTAAATTTAAGCCAGGCTGCAGTACCTTATCGAATTTTCCAAGTTTTTCTACTACCCATGCTTGTTGTTGCGGTACAACTTTAACCATTTGTATTATAACTAAAATTGCTATAATACTGAAAATTAATAATGCATATTCCATAATTCAATACCTTTTTTTATTTCCACTCTATATTATTTTTAATTATAAAAAAAGGATTTAAGTTAAACGGTACTTAATTATATATTTTTTTATCACTAAAATGGGTTTTAATTACTTGGAGTAAAGAAAGAATGCTTGAATATTCTTCAAGTTGTTCATTTACATTTTTTATCTCATTTAAAGCGCTATTAAAATCTTTCTGCAATAAATACGTTTCAGCCGCTTTATTTTGTTCTAGTGTTTTAAGTAAAATACTTTGTAAAAATCTATAATAATAGTCGTCTAGTTTAGGTATATCAGACATAATAATAAATCATATAATTATTGAGTTCTTAATTTATATATAAATTTTTTAATAATTCAATAATTTTTAACTAGATTTACATATACTTAAGTCTTTATTTATTATGTCGGAATCTATATTTAAACAGTCAAGGATTGAATGAAATACATAATCATGGCTAATTTCGGTATTAGCATAATTTTTAATTGAAGATACTGATTTAGGATATTTGGCTTGAAAATCATCTGATACCCAAACTATAAGAGGTACGGTTGTTTGTTCTGCAAGTAGTGGACCGCCGTGACCGTAATAACCATTTTCTCCGAGGGACTCGCCGTGATCAGATACATATAATAAAAATGCATTTTTATCTTTAAGCAAATCTATTAAATTAGATAAAAAAAAATCGGTATATAAAATAGAGTTATCATAACTGTTAACTAAAGCAAGCTTATCGCAATCACTTGCATCTCCCTTAACCTTAATAGGACAGGTAGGGGTAAAATACTCAAACTCTTTTGGATATCTCGCATTATAGTTCCAATGGCTGCCGGAAGTGTGAACTACTAAAAATTGTTTCTCTGAGTTTGTTATTATTTCTTTTATAAAAGGCAATATTTTTTCATCATGATCATTTAAAGAAAATAGGGCAGAGCCGCCCGGTACTATAGTAAAATTAACGTCATTATATATATTACTGAGGTCAAAATTTGCAAAACTCCTCATTAAAGTTTGAGTACCGATCCAAGTAGTATTAAAGCCAAGATTTGTTAAAATTGATAAAAAGCTGTTCTCTTGTCTACTATTTTCAATTTGATTTGCAGGATAACGTGAAAGTAACGACGGTACGGAAAGATAGGTAAGGTTAGAAGAAGATTTAGCTTTGAAAGAAATTAGGTTTTTAGTAGTCTTTAAGTAAGGAGTCGTATCTCTTTCATAACCGTTAATACCGAAATGATCAAATCTTGCTGATTCTCCTATAACTAAAACACCGATAATATCTTTATCTGACTTATCTATAAAGTTATATTGTTTGCTAATATCTATACATGCATAATTTTTATTACCGAAATTTCCGGCAAAATTAAGGTAGCTATTATGTAAATACTGAATGGGAAAATAATTTTTTAGTATCTTAAATGAAGGAGTAATAATATTATATACAAAAATAAGTAAGCAAGCGGCAGATAATAGTTTTGTTACGAATGATTTAGAATTTTCGGCGGCAAAAGATTTGAGAGTATAAAAACAGGTAAAAAGGCAAAAAATTATCCATGTTATTAACTTAATGCTGGTTAATTCATAAACTTCGTTTAAATCCGTTGAGAAAAAACTACCTATTACTTGTTTAGTAGGATTGATTTTGAAGAAATAAATGTAATAACTAGCAATAGCGGATGTTATAAATAAAAACCCCACGCCGATTTTTAACACTAATCTATGTACGCTAAGACCGAAAAATGCTATAAAAGAAAATATATAAATATAGCAAAAATCTTTTGATAACTCTAATATCCCTCTAAAGATTGTTGCTTTATAATAATCAAATTTATAAATCAATATTGCGGTATTAAATAATAAACAATAAATAAAGGCTAAAATCGCCGATAATTTAATTAATTTCGTATCTAAATGTTTCTGAATAGTTTTTAGCATAAATAATAATTAATAAAGTAATTTTTATAACTATCATGATCATAAAAAATCTTCAAGAATTTTATCGGCTTTTAATACCAAATGCTCCGCTTATCGCTATTGATTACGGAAGCAAAAAATTAGGAATCGCATTATCTAATCAAGAACGTAGTATTGCTATGCCCTTAAATACTATAACCGAGATAAATAAAAAAATTGTTATTACTTCCTTGCTTAATATCATCGAGAAATATAAAGTTTGCGGTGTTATAATAGGTCTACCGATTAATATGAGCGGAGCAGTAACGGAGCAAACCAATATAGTGATAAAATTTGCTGAAGAGCTAGCAAAATCTATAAACTTGCCTATATATTTACAAGATGAAAGATTAACTACCAAAGCTGCAAATAATTTCCTTAAATCGTTTGGAGTGAAAAGAAAAGACCGTAATAATAACGATGATGCAGTAGCTGCTAGTATGATTCTTGAAACCGTGCTTGATTCTATAAAAAATATTTAATTAGGAAAGAATTGAAGAGTTGTTGCATGGATCGAAAAACCTACTCAATATCATCCCCGCGAAAGCAGGGATCCAGCAAAATAACTTCAATATTGATATAGAAGTTGCATATTTGACAAAATAAACCTAAAAAAACAAGTTTTTTATAGGTTTTACTGGATTCCCGCCTACGCGGGAATGACATAAAACGGTCCATGCAACAAAGCCAAGAATTTATGACAAACAAATTACCTCCTATTTCACCGGGACAAATTTTACTAGCAGAATTTATGGAACCTATGGGGATTAGTCAAAGCAAACTTGCTCGTGATATTGATGTACCCGTTACTAGGATCAATAATATAATTAAGCATCATCGTTCAATTGCCGCTGATACAGCCCTTCGTTTGGGTAAGTATTTTAATATTAATCCTCGTTGGTGGATGAATATGCAAGACCAATATGATTTAGAGCTTGCAGAAGATGAAGGTTGGAAAATTACAGAAGATAGCATAAGAACCTGTTCTATGGCAAGTTAATTATTTATAACTCAATATTGTTACGCACTCGAAACACTATTGTAAAGATATATTATTTATGATAGAACCGATTCGGTAAAAATAAATAAAATATACTATGAAAATATTAATTTTAGGTGTTACCGGTATGTTGGGTAATAGCATATTCAGGTTTTTAAGTAGTGATAAAAAATTTGACATTTTTGCGACAGCCCGAAATAATTCAGCTCGTTCTTACTTTTCTAAGGATTTATCCGATAAATTAATTACAAATGTAGATGTTGAGAACCATGATTCGTTAGTTGAGGTATTTAATCAAACAAAACCCGATATAGTAATAAATTGTATAGGGCTTGTAAAACAATTGGCAGATGCTAATAACCCGTTAAAAGCATTACCGATAAATAGTTTGCTGCCTCATAGGCTAGCTAATTTATGTAAACTAGCTAATTCAAGGTTAATCCATATTAGTACTGATTGTGTGTTTTCAGGAAAAAAAGGTAATTATAAGGAAAGCGATTTTTCTGACTGTTATGACCTTTACGGTCGTTCAAAATTTCTTGGTGAGGTAGATTATCCGCATGCTATCACATTGCGTACTTCCATTATAGGTCATGAGCTAGCAGGCAATAGAAGCTTAATCAATTGGTTTTTAAGTGCAGAAGGTTCAGTGAAAGGGTTTGAGAAAGCTATTTATTCAGGATTCCCGACAGTAGAGCTTGCAAGAATAATAAGGGATTTTGTGTTACCTAATAAAGAGTTGCACGGGCTTTATCATGTTGCCTCAAAACCGATTAATAAGTTAGAATTGTTAAAATTAGTAGCAGAAATATATAATAAAGAAATCGATATTATTTCGTCAGATGAGCTTGTAATAGATCGCTCACTAGATAGCACTCGTTTTAATGAGGTGACGGGATATACGCCTCCTGAATGGCGTGAGCTTGTAAAGTGTATGTGTGAGTTTAAGTAAATTGTCATTGCGAATATAGGTTTGTCCACTTTTAAAAAGATCTCAATGTCATCCCCGCGAAAGCGAGGATCCAGACTAAAAAATCTTTCATTTTAAAGATTTTTTATTATATAGTTTTTTTAAGTAAAGCTTTTAAAAAAAGCTGTACTTTACTGGATTCCCGCCTGCGCGGGAATGACATAGAAGAAAAATGTCCGGTACTATAGGCTTGTACACGGAATCCAGCATAAAGTGAGATAAATCGAGTTTTTTATGTTTGTATTTTTTATAACTGGACCCTGTGGACAAGCCACAGGATGACTACCCTAGAGTTTTTCTCGATTGACACAATGACAGAATGAATCAAAATAGGTATTTATATATAATGTTTGTAGATAAAACTTTAATGATTACAGGAGGCACCGGTTCGTTTGGTAATGCGGTGCTTTCTCGTTTTCTTAAATCCGATATTATTAACGATATTAAGGAAATTCGTATTTTCAGTAGAGATGAAAAAAAGCAAGAGGATATGCGTATTGCTTTAAATAATCCGAAACTTAAATTCTATATCGGGGACGTACGCAATTATAAAAGTATTGATGAGGCAATGCACGGTGTAGATTATGTATTCCATGCCGCTGCTTTAAAGCAGGTTCCGACTTGTGAATTTTATCCTATGGAAGCAATAAATACTAACATCTTAGGTGCTGAAAATGTTTTAAGTGCTGCTATTAATAACAAAGTTACAAAAGTTATTGTACTGAGTACCGATAAGGCTGTATATCCAATTAATGCAATGGGATTATCTAAAGCATTAATGGAAAAGTTAGCAATAGCAAAAGCACGTATGCGTTCTCCAGGTGAGACTGTGTTTTGCGTTACTAGATACGGTAACGTTATGGCTTCTAGAGGTTCAGTCATTCCTCTTTTTATCAATCAAATAAAACAAGGTAAGGAATTAACCATTACAGAACCGTCAATGACACGTTTTTTAATGTCGCTTGTAGATTCGGTGGATTTAGTTTTACATGCGTTTGAGCATGGTCATCAGGGTGATATTTTCGTACAAAAATCTCCGGCAAGCACAATTGAAGTACTCGCAAAAGCGTTACAAGATATATTCGATAGCAAAAATGAAATACGTTTTATCGGTACACGTCACGGCGAAAAACATTACGAATCATTAGTATCATCAGAAGAAATGGCAAAAGCTGATGATTTAAGGGATTATTACCGTATTCCTATGGACGGGCGCGATCTTAATTATGCAAAATATTTTGTTGAAGGTGAAAAGAAAGTAGCACTTTTAGAGGATTACACTTCCCATAATACAAAACGTTTAAATTTAGAAGAAGTAAAAGAGTTATTACTGACTCTTGATTACGTACAAGAGGAGCTAAAAAATGCTTAAGGTAATGACGATTGTCGGTACTCGTCCTGAACTTATTAAACTATGCTGCGTGATTTCCGAGTTTGATAAATATACTAATCACATCCTAGTTCACACCGGTCAAAATTATGCATATGAATTACATCAGGTTTTTTTTGATGATATGGGAATTAGAAAACCCGATTATTTCTTAGAAGTAGCAGCAGATAATACGGCAAAATCTATCGGGCTTATTATCGAAAAAGTTGATGAAGTACTTGAGAAAGAAAAGCCCGACGCCGTTTTATTTTACGGTGATACTAATTCATGTTTATCGGCAATTGCCGCTAAACGCCGTAAAATTCCGATTTTTCATATGGAAGCGGGAAATCGTTGTTTTGATCAGCGTGTACCTGAAGAAATAAACCGTAAAATCATTGATCATATTAGTGACGTTAACATTACGTTAACCGAGCATGCAAGACGTTATTTAATTTTCGAAGGTTTACCACCTGAGCTTATTTTTAAATCAGGTTCGCATATGCCTGAGGTCCTTGATCGCTTTATGCCTAAAATATTAAAGTCTGATATTTTAGATAAATTGTCACTTACCACAAAGCAATATTTCTTAATTAGCTCACATCGTGAGGAAAATGTTGATGTCAAAAATAATCTGAAAGAATTATTAAGTAGTTTACAAACGCTTATTAAAGAGTATAATTTTCCTGTAATCTTCTCAACACACCCAAGGACTAAAAAAAGGCTTGAGGATTTAGAGGGGTTTAAAGAACTTGGCGATAAAATAAGATTTTTGCCGGCCTTCGGGTTTACGGACTACGTCAAACTTCAGATGAGTGCATTTTGTATTTTATCCGATAGCGGTACTATCACTGAAGAGGCGTCTATACTTAATTTACCTGCTTTAAATATTCGAGAAGCACATGAACGTCCTGAAGGTATGGACGCCGGAACGCTTATTATGTCGGGTTTTAAGGCTGAACGGGTACTACAATCGGTGAAAGCTATTACGGAAGAACACGAGCATAATAAACGCTTGCAAGATATCGTGCCGGATTATGCAGAAGCAGGACTTGTATCAAAGAAAATATTACGTATAGTTTTAAGTTATGTGGATTATGTTAACCGTACAGTATGGTTTAAAAAGTAATCCTATTCATTATTATTGTATCAAAAACATGCAATTCTTTAGATTAATAAAACTTAACACTTTATTTTTAAGTGTTTTTTTACTAATAACTCTTATATCTTCTTTTTGCTATTCCAAAGAAAATTCTTATAAAAAAATAGTTTTCCTTGTTAGTACAGAGACATTCGGCGGCAAAGGCGTATACGCAATGTATAATGAGATGAAAAAAATAGGTCATGATGTCAAAATTGTAATAGTACCTCATCCTCATCCCAATATTCAAGGAGGAATAGATACCGGGTTTATTAGTAAATTTGATACACAAGATGTGATATATCCATGCGGTAAGTATGCTTCTTATTCAAATGTTAATACAAAATGTGAAATTTCTGAACTAAAAAATTATCAGCCGGATTTTATCTTTACGCAAAACCCTTACGAAAATTTTCAAGGCTATATATCAGAACCTTTTACGGCTGCTAATTTGTATAAGAGCTTTAGAGGAACTAAAACAAAAATTATGTATATAGTCTATGGTCCGCATATCTTTCATCAAAAAAATATTGATGATGATAAGTTATCAAGTTGCATAGAGACGGTATTTGTTGATTCAGAAAGTACAAAGGATATCTTTATTAGTAATTATAAATTTCCTAAGGATAGAGTTATTGTTTCAGGTTATCAACCATACTATGAAATAAGAAATTATAATATTAAAAAACCAAACTTGGAAACCATTTTATGGCTTCCTAGATGGGAGTTATCATTTAAAAATAGAGATTTATATGAAGGAGGTTCTACTTTCTTAAATTATTACTATTTTTTCTATAATTATGCATTACAACATCCTAATATTCATTTTATTATAAGACCGCATGTTACACTATTTACCTATGCGGTCGGTAAAAATTACTTAAGCCAAAGTGATATGGATAATATATTAAGTAGATTTAACTCTTTAAAGAATGTTACTGTTTCTGCACATGCATTTAGGTCGTTACTGGATGATATAATGGTGTCAGATATTGTAATAAGTGACGGTACTTCATCTCTTGCTGAAGTAATAGTTGCCGATAAGCCTATAATTTACTTAAGTAATGGTTGGAATAATGAATTTAATAGCAATGCTCTATCTAAAGAATTAAAAAAATATATGTATTTTGCTTATGAGCCGCAAGATATTATTAACTATATAGAATTTATTAAGCAAAATCATTATTTACCTTATCATGAAAATAGTAGTGGCAGAAATCAATTTAAAAAGATGCTTGATCCTGTAGAAAACCCTGCTGCATTTATCGCCGAATATTTATTAAAATTATAATAGTTTAAATAATTTATGTTAGAAGAAATTATATAATGATGGAGAAAGATTAATTCCTGGGGAAACTTATGATGTTCTAGAGGTAATACATCATAAAAGTAGCTATAAGATTTTTAAAAAAATTATAGAAGTCGATATATTTAATAGCCCATTAATGCTAAATCAAAAAATAAAAATTTTAGATATAGGTTGTGGAACGGGACACGGAATTTTCATGCTTAGCGATATATTAGGAATAGAAATTACAGCAATAGATATCAGTAAAGAATCTATAATTTACGCTGAACAAAATTATGGAGCATCTAATATACAATATATTAAATCTGATTTAGTTAGTTTTATTAAAAAGGCAGAAGAATATGATTATATTGTATCACGACATGCACTTGAGCATATTGAAGATGGGTTAAATCTAGTACTTAATCTTAAATATAAAAAACGATTAATAGTAAATGTACCTTTTAATGAACCGGAAGGGAATATACATCATTTAGTTAATTGAATTACTGAAAAAGACTTTGAATCATATCCGAACAAAGAATTTTTCTATGAAGGAGTAGATGGTGTAACTAACGACACGCATTCTGAAAAAATCCTCCTAATTCTATAATCTGTATATCTAGTAACTCAGATTTAAAGCCTATAAAACAATTATTTAACTATCTAATCTCAGCTTGGACTCTAGAATTTTTAGAAAAGCTAGGTTTGCAATCCCAAGATATATTAAAACAATTGCTGCAAACTAGAGATGCATTTAAAAATAGCGAAGAGAAAAACTAAATTAAATAATACTGTAACAGAGCTAAATAATGCTTTAGAAGAAATAAAAATTCTTAAAAATAAACTAATTATTAGTGAAGAAGAAAAATCTATTTTTCTAAAGCTCTATAGAAAATTTAAACAATAAAACTAACATTTTATAAATTATTTTTAAAAGTTATGACAACTAGAAAAGATAAACCTTTAAATATTTATCATACTTTAGTTTCCATTATTATACCTGTCTATAATGGGGCTAATTATATGAAAGAAGCTATAAATAGTGCTTTAGCACAAACTTACAAAAATATTGAAATTATTGTTGTTAATGATGGTTCAAAAGATAATGGAGAGACAGAACGTGTAGCATTATCATATGGTGATAAAATACGCTATTTTCATAAAGAAAACGGAGGTTGCGGTTCGGCCTTAAATTACGGTATAAAAAACATGAAAGGGGAATATTTTTCGTGGCTTAGCCATGATGATATATATTATCCTAATAAAATCGAGCATCAAGTTGACATATTAAATAAATTGGATAATAAAGATACTATCATTTACGGTGGTTATGAATTAATCGATGAAAAAGGCAACTCTCTACGTTATATTAAACCGGATAGTGTGCTACCTATAAATAAACTTAATATTTCTTTATTACCTTTATTACGAGGATTAATACATGGTTGTTCGTTATTGATTCCTGCTAAATATTTTCATGAAGTCGGTATATTTAATGAGGCTTTACCGACAACGCAAGATTATGATTTATGGTTTAAAATTTTCCGTGTTGCTCCTATTCATTTTGACGAATCTATCCTAATTAAATCTCGTTTTCATTCAGAGCAAGGTAGTAAAAAAATATCAAATCATAACGAAGAATGTAATATATTATGGTCATCGTTTCTTCACGAGTTAACAGAAGAAGAAATGATCAAAATGGAAGGTTCTCCTTATTTATTTTTAACTCGTACAGCTACTTTTTTATCCAATAATACTTCGTATAAAAAAGCCTGTGATTTAGCAAATACTATGGCTAAACAAGTACTAAATGATACTAAAATTAGTGTTATTATACCGGTATATAATAGAATAAATTGGGCAATTGAAGCTATAGAAAGTGTACTTATTCAAACACACAAAAATTTTGAGATACTTATAATAGATGATGGGTCGACTGATGATATATCAGAATTAACTTCAATATGCAAAAAAGATAAAAGAATAAAATATTTTCATAAAAAAAATGAAGGACCTGCTGCTGCACGTAACTTAGGTATTAAAAATGCTATAGGAAAATATATTGCTTTCCTTGATTCGGACGATTTATTTTATAAGGATAAAATAGAAATCCAATTAAAGTTTATGGAAGAAAATAATTTTATATTTTCTCATACTTCATATCAAAAAATAAATGAAAAAGGAAAATATATAGAATCTGTTCATTCCGGGTTTTTTAGTGGCAATGTTTTTCCTCAAGTCATACAAACTTGTCCAATAGCAATGCCGACAGTTATGGGAACTTTGACATTATTCCAAGAAAATTTATTTCCTGAAAATATAAGAAGCGGTGAAGATTGTTGTTTATGGATATCTATTGCTAGTAAAAATTCAATAGGTGGTATAGACAAAGAATTGTCTAAAGTACGCATTAGCGGTGGTACTAATACGTTTATGGATCCAAATAAATATTCAGTAGGTTTAATAAATATTACTTCTTATGTTCTTAATGATTCTTATTTAAGTAAATTTAGTCCGTTTACTATTAATTTGTTATTAGCAGCTGTTACACAATTAAGATTACTAGAAAATAAAAATGAAGACTATAAAAAAAGTAATATTTCTTTTTTCAAAAATAACTATGTAATTCAAAAAATACGAACCTATTGCTTTGTGACAAAAATTTTGATTTTATTAACTATTACTTCTATAAGGCAAGAAGGAATACGTGCAACAATCTCTAGAATACAGAGATGGCTTAAAAAGCATATATAAATAACTATTCCTCAAGTATCTTAACTTTTGAGCCGTCACCAATTTTAGTCATACCTTCGGTAACGACTAAGTCACCTGCTTTAATATCGTCAGAGATAATTTCAATTAGACCTTCTGTACGTGTACCGATTTTTACATATAATTGTTTTATCGTATAATCGTCTATTTTATAAATAAAATTACCTTGATTATTTCGTTGAATACAACTTTCAGGAACGGTTAGGTTTTTATGAGGGTTAATTATAAGCGTAACATCTACAAAGCTATTATGTAGGATTTTTGTACCCATAGGTAAAATAATTTTAGCTGTTAAAGTACCATTATCTGATAAGTAATGCGATACTGCCCCGAGTGTACTTTTAATTTTTCCTGCAATTAAAACTTCAGTATCGACTCCAACTTTTCTGCTTAAAGACTCCGGCAATTCAATAAAAATACTTTGTGAGTTTTCTGTTCCGGTAATGCTAAAAAGATAGTCACCTATTTTTACTTCATCGCCGACCATAGACTTAATTATGCCTATTTTACCGGAGTAGGGTGCAGTAATTATCATATCATTATATGTTTTTAGAGCTTTGGAATAATGAAATTTTGCATCTTCAAGTTCGCTTTTTGACCTTTTATATTCCTCGTTGCTTACAAATTTTTTAGCGAATAAAGCTTCTTTTCTATTATAATCTTCTTGTTTTGTATTTAATAACGCTGCTGCTCTAGATTTAGTGGTTTCTGCTATGTTTTTATCTATAACTAGCAATATATCCCCTTTTTTTACTATTTCTCCTTGATGTGCTGAGACTTGTTCAACTACTCCGGTGGCATTAGCATAATAATCACGACTATTATCATTCTGGCATTGCCCTACAATATTAAATATGTCGTAAAGTTCGGCAATTTGTACTTTAGTTGCTTTTACTCCTGTAATTTTTTCTTCTTCCTTTTTACTTGCCATAGTAGAAAGCGAGATAAGTAAGGTAAAAAGAACAATAAGTTTTGCAGACATCATATTATACTCTAAGGTGAATAGGTGTCATCTAGTAGTTTGTCCACGATATCTAGGAAAAGCAACTAAAAGTGTATGTTGTTGTGACATTTTTAGCTGGATACTGTGGACAAGCTACTAGATAACAAAGTATGCTTTTTAAGTTCCTCATCCGTTAACCATTTATATTCTTTTTCTAGAATTTCAAATCTAATTTTTTCTAATTGTGCATCAAGAACAGGTTCAGGAACGATAGCAGAACCGGTAAACTCAAATCCTTGATAGTTAATTTTTAGTTTCTTACAAATTTCTTGTAATGATAATAAATTTTCTTCTATATCATCGATAAATATTATTGATTGTGGATAATAATTTGTTTTTCGTGATACATACTCAAGCATGCTTCCTTTATCATATTCCGCAGTGTAAATTATTCCGTCTTTTAATGTAGGTTTACCGTAGCCGGCATTAAAATCTTCTATTATTATCTCATCTTCTAAAGGTGAAAATTCTTGAAAATTTACCTTTAATTCAGTGAGTTCACGAATTCTCCATTCGATCATATCTTCAATTACGCCGAATTTACCGGTAGGAAGTTTAGTAAGACCCATTGCCGGTACATTTTTTTCTGTAAGTAGAGCAAATATCGTTAAGATATCTGGGTTAACAAATCTAGCTTTCCTATCTTTAAGAACAATACTAAGTAATAATTCACATTCTTTTCTAGTAAGTCTTTTTTCAATGTTCTTCATTAATTCTTTTCTATAATCATGTGTTAACCTAGATTCATCACTATCCATTACAATTACTTCATCTACATCAAAAAGCACCAAGCTAGTATTATCGGCTTGTTTTACCGCTTCTATAACTTCTTTAAAATCATGAACTTTATTTATTGTGCTATACATATATATTTATTGTTTATTTAATATTACTTAAGAGTCTAAGTACTTCTTCTGAGGAATTTGTCATTACCTTTAAATCTTCTTCTCTAGATAAATTATGGTGACCGTCTTTAATTAGCTTCATTACTATTTGTTTGCTCGTTATTTTTTCTAATAATTTTACTGAAACATTATAAGGCACGTCTTCATCTAACATCCCATGAATTAGATGTACCGGTATATTTATATCAATCTGTTTCTTTGTCAATAATAAATGTTTTTTTGCATCTTCTATCAGTTTATAGCTTATAGGATATTGATGCTCACAATTTTTACCGCTTACTTCTAGTATTACCTCTTTTTGCATCTTATTTTGATCATTTAGAGATATATTTTGCCAAATATTTTCAGTAAAACCTGGAGCAGGGGCTACCTACACACAAGTCCCTTTATTTTATCAGGAAATCTTAAAGCCGCCAGAAGTGCTAGCCATCCTCCCATGCTCGAACCTACTAATATCGCCTCCGTATTAATTAATTTGTCTAAAATTAGTGATACTCCTTCTAACCAATCACTAATTGTTTGATCCTTAAATTGTCCCGATGCGTTTCCATAGCCGAAATTATCAAAAACAATAAAATTATAATTGTTTTTTTATAATAATCTGTTAAATAGATAGCCTTAGTTGATTGCATACTAGACATCAAGCCGTGTAAAAAAATTACAGATGGAATATTTGTATTAATTATTCTATAATTATCATAGACAATAAATTTGTCTTGTGTTTTATTATAAAGCTTGTGCATTTTAAATAATTATTTTAATAGATTGAGATTTAATGCCTTCATTAAAGTCAAGTAAACGATACAATAAATATACTATTTTGCAAGTAGTTCCTGCTCTAGTTTCGGGAGGGGTTGAAAGAGGTACTATAGAAGTTGCAAAATATCTTAAAATTCTCGGTCATACTCCTATCATAATTTCAGCAGGCGGTACTCTAGTTAAAGAGTTAGATAAGGAAGATATATTGCATATTGAAATGAATAGTAGCAGTAAAAATCCTTTTGTAATTCTGAATAATGCAAAATTGATAGCAGAAATAATCAAAAAATATAATGTTGATATAGTTCATACAAGATCAAGAGCACCGGCATGGAGTTCATATCTAGCAACAAAATGGACAAATGCTAAATTTTTGACTACCTTTCATGGGGTTTATAATATTCCGAATAGTTTTAAAAAATATTATAATAGCATAATGCTAAAAGGCAAGAAAGTTATTGCCGTGTCTAATTTTGTAAAACAACACTTGCTCAAAAACTATAAAATTGATGAAGAGAAAATAGTAGTAATTGAGCGTGGAGTGAATTGTGATTATTTCGATCCCGCAAATTTAACGCCGGAAAAACTTGAAAAATGTTGTGATAAATATGATGTACCGAGTAACGTGCCGATAATATTAATGCCTTCTAGAATGACAAGCTGGAAAGGACATCTTGTTCTAGTAGAAGCATTAAGTAAATTAAAACATAGAGACTTTTATTGTTTAATGGTCGGTGATATATCTAGACATCCCAATTTTACTAATAGAGTAAAAGAGCTTATAGCTAATCTAAAACTTCAAAATAAAATTCAAATTTTCGGTAATGATTCGGATATAATAAACCTATATGGGATTTCCGATATTATCGTTTCTGCCTCAATTGAGCCTGAAGCTTTCGGGCGTACTATTATAGAAGGGCAGGCGATGGAAAAGCTTGTTATTGCAACTAATATCGGCGGAGCAGTAGAGACAATAAATAATAATATAACCGGTTTCCACGTAGAACCAAATAATGCCGAAGCGTTAGCACAGAAAATCGATTATTGTTTCTCGATTTTAGGTACTGATACTGCTAAGAAAATCCAAGAAGCGGCAAGACATACGGTAATTAATAATTTCTCTCTTGATCTGATGCTAAGAAAAAACCTTGAAATCTATAAAGAAATCTTAAAAAAACTCCCATAATTGAACATCTAGATTTAGTATATACTCATGATAAATGAAAAGTAGTCAAGTATATAGGGTTGAATAGAATAGCTATTCTCTTAATAATTTTATTTCAGCATACAAATCTTCAGGATTTATATACTGATCATAAAAATTATTATAGTCATGAGATTTACCGTCATGATGCACTACAAGCATTAAAGTTTCCAGTAAAAATTCTTTTAAAGCTTGTTGTGCATTTTCTATAGATATTTTATCAAGGTTAGCAAATACCTCGTCTAAAATTAATATTTTAGGGTTTGAAATTATAGCTTTAATGATTCCAATTTTTTTTTTTTTGATTGCCACTTGGTGCATTTATTATATCATAATTTTTATCACTTAAGTGCGTAATTAATGTACCTAGATCTAATTTTATAAATAGTGTGTTAATTTTTTCTTCTAATAATTGCTTATTACTTTTAATGATTGGTTGATCAAGGCCGGAGGTTATTATTTCAAATAAAGTAGATTAAACCGGTATGTAACTATTCTGATCAATAAATATTATTTTTGGATTTTGATAATGGGTAGGTATAGAAATTTCACCAACGCTATGGCATGGATCAGCAATACAATTGACTAAACTCTTTAAAAAAGTAGTGTTGCCTTTTTCTGAGGAAGCTGAAAGAAGATCATGTGCTCCTAGTTTGAATACTAATTTTTCAAAACTCAAAATAGTTCTTTCTTCTATAATTAGGTTATAATCAGAAATTGCAAGTTCATCGTTTGTATCATTAGTAGACCATGTTATTCCCTTTTTATTCTCAGAAGAAATTGCCTCTATTAATTTTGTAATTCTCGCTTGTGATATAACTGCTCCACTAAAGATTATTTTTAATGAGGAACTTGTTAGGAATGATTTTAAGGTTTCAAGCCAAGGATTAAGTAGTAGAGCTTGCTCAGGCGTAATCTCTCCATTTTTTACTTTATAAATATAGTAAAGTGATTTTATGAATTTATCGGAGATATCTAGTATAGTAGTTTAGTATTTTTTGTGCTATCTAAAAACAACATTTTCTTTGATATTTCTTTTTTAGCTTTAAGTTGCTTGGCATATTGATTTTGTACAAATTGAGCAGAATCAGTTAACAAGATATTTGAAGTATTAGAGGATATATTACTTACTATAGAAGCTTTATTTTCTTTAATTTGCTCTGCTTCTTGCCTGTGAGAAATATTCAGTTGATATAATATATTTAAAAATCCTTGCTTAATATTTTCAAACTCATTAAATATAATAGCTCCTGGAACTAAATTCATTATATCTTGCAATGCAATAAGCTGTATAATTTTTTGAGTAATTAAATTCCCTAATTGTAAAATTCCAATAGTGAAAGTATTATTAAGATCATTAAATAAATTATTAGTAATAGCTTCTATATCCTTTAATCCTAAAATTTTACTTTTATATTCCTCGTTTAGTAACAGTTTTAAAGCTTTTTGTTCGATTAAATCTTGAGTATTTTGTGTTAAAGAAGCTTTATATGATTGGAATAGTATGCTTATTATATTTTTTCCACACCATAAAATATTGATTTTTGCTCCTTGAGAAACAAGAGGTCCTATGGCAGCATTAGGTTCCTGTATGAGTAAGGTTAATGCAATTAATGTATTGCCATCATTTCTGGTATAGTTAATAAAACTACTATTTATGTATGCTTCAATTAAATCTAAAACCCTTGGGTTACATCTTCAATTTCATTTTTTGAATCATTTTTAAAATTGTTAGAAAGTATATTAGGATCAATTACCCTAATATTAGGAATTAAGTTTGTCTAAATTTCTTTTAAATTTTCCTGATAATTTAAGAAATCAGTCTCATAATATGCTAAGCCTACTATTGCAGCTGTAGAAGTTAAATAAATTGGTACTGTATAATTAGGAAAAGTTGTGATGAGATTTGTAGTAATAGGGTAGATTAAACTTCCTTTAAATGTGGCAGAAGTAAGATAATGTTTCTGAAAATACCCTTTGGTTATTAAGATTTCATCAGCAAGAGTTGCCGAAACAAAAAGACTGCTCCTGTTCCATTTACAATAAAACCAGTTATACCGCTAATTATTAAATGCGTTCCATATGTTAACTTCTTGGCAAAGGTAGAAGCAGCATTATTTTTATTAAAAATAATGGCATTATATGTTCTTAAAAATAATACGCAAGTAGAAACAATTATTATATATAGGGCATTATTTATTAAAAATAGATATCGTTATTGTGAGCGGGCGTTGTTGTGTGTATCGAAAAAGGCACTTGGTGTTATACCGTGGTTTGACCACGGTATCCAAAAACAACTAAAAATACTAATAATGTTAGTATTTTTAACTGGATCCTGCGATCAAGTCGCGGGATGACAACTGAAAAACTGATCCACGCAGCAAGACCTTTCGAGCAATTAAAAGTAGCGTGGCACTCCATAAAAATAATAAAAAAATGCTAAAAATTAGCATTTTTATACTTCCTTGCTTTGTCAAAAATTACAGTTTTTTCTTAGCTCAGACGTTAAATTCTTAACTAATCTATCTTTAATAAACGCTGCCGAATTAGGTGATAAGTTGTATTATAGTATAGAGAAAAAATGTAGGTGTAGGGAAGAAAGTAAAAAGGCAGATAAATAAAACTTGCCTTTTTGTAATTATTAACGAGA
The DNA here is from genome assembly GCF_000485845.1 of Rickettsia gravesii BWI-1. Taxonomy (NCBI): domain Bacteria; kingdom Pseudomonadati; phylum Pseudomonadota; class Alphaproteobacteria; order Rickettsiales; family Rickettsiaceae; genus Rickettsia; species Rickettsia gravesii. The sequence continues at coordinate 63,025 of NZ_AWXL01000009.1, forward strand.
ATATAACTCGATTACTAAATGCACTTCTGCTTCAAAAGGATATGGGACATCAGAAAGAGCAGGAACTCTTAAATATTTACCGGTTAATGAAGGTACATCAAATGATAAATACCCCGGTGTTGTTTGACCTTGTTTTGAAACGGATTCTTGGATAAGCGGTATTTGTTTTACGGATTCTTTAACTTCTATAACATCGCCTGCCTTTAGTCGTATGCTTGCGATATCGGCTTTCTTACCGTTTAATTTAATATGTCCGTGTGAAACTAACTGTCTTGCAGCAAAAATAGTTGGAGCTATATTCATTCTATAAACTACTGTATCAAGTCTACTTTCAAGTAACCCAATGAAGTTTTCACCGGTATTACCTTTCATTTTTTGAGCAAGTGCAAAAATATTTCTAAATTGTTTTTCAGTGACACGACCGTAGTGGCATTTCAATCTTTGCTTAGCTTTTAAATGTAAACCATAATCTGAAGTTTTAATCATGGTATTCTGCCCATGTTGCCCGGGACGATAATTTCGTGTATTGAAAGCATCCTTGCTATCACCCCATAGACTTACTCCAAGTCTTCTACTAGCTTTATATTTAGAACGAACAATTTTTGTCACTTGATAATATCCTTAACTTATTATTTGAATTACAAAAAAATATATACATTTCTTGAATCAAAGTCAATCATTGATTTTTAACCTAAAACTTTTTATATTTAATTAAAAAATATTTCATATGAGTTTTTTAGTAAGACCAATCAATTTAGGTAAAATCAATCATTCACAAAGTACTGTTAAAGACTATATTTTGCTTATGAAACCGCGTGTAATGTCGCTTGTGATTTTTACGGGTTTTGTAGGTATGTGGCTTGCTCCTTATTCCGTGCATCCGTTTATTGCTGGTATTGCAGTTGTTTGCATAGCTCTTGGGGCAGGTAGTGCAGGGGCAATTAATATGTGGTACGATAGAGACATCGATAGCTTAATGAAACGTACCCAAAAAAGACCGATAGTAAGAGGAGTTATAGAATCTGATGAAGCTTTATCTTTTGGTTTGATAACGGGATTTTTTGCAGTATTTTTTATGGCTTTATGTGTTAATCTACTTGCATCTTTTTTACTACTATTCACTATTTTTTATTATATCTGTATTTATACTATTTGGTTAAAGCGTCGTTCTGTACAAAATATCGTTATTGGCGGAGTATCGGGAGCATTACCTCCTGTGATAGGTTATGCAGCGGTAAGCAATACTATATCTCTAGAGTCGATTATATTATTTTTGATTATTTTTATTTGGACGCCGCCGCATTCATGGGCTCTTGCTTTATTCTGTAACGATGACTATAAAAACTGTAAAGTACCGATGATGCCTACAGTAAAAGGGACTTTATATACTAAAAAACAAATTCTAATTTACAGTATTCTTTTATTTATTGTTTCGCTAATGCCTTTTTTTATTGGAATGAATAATTTTATATATTTAATAATTTCTGGTATTCTTGGGGTAGTATTTCTATATTATGCTGGTTCTTTATTCTATGACACCCCTGATCACAAACAAGCTAAACGATTTTTTGCCTATTCGATATTTTACTTGTTTTTTATATTTTTACTTTTGTACTCAACTCACACTATATCCACTATTAGCTGAGAGATAATAGTGTTGGGTTACTTTTATGGAAGATAAAATTGAAATCCAACGTGAAAAAACATATCATAAGTTTATTTTCATGCAAGTGATTTTTTATTTATAACTGTAATTTTTAAATTTTATGCTTTTGTTTCGTAATTTTGATCAGTAGGAAGAGTTAGAATATATATCGTATTTTATTCCATGGGAGCAACCTGTCATGCAATACACTCCATCGTTGGATAAAACTACTCTTGATACCGGCTTTATAACGTACCGCCTTGCCTCCATATTCGCTTACTTTATTTTCCTGTATATTTGGTTGTCAAATTAAAGCTTCACTCTCTAATCTATTTGAGGCAATATTTCTTTCATGCTGCTTATCGTTATGAGTTAAAAATATGCATTCCGCTTTTATAAACGGTTTATATTGGTTATTTATGTATTGAGCTAAATCTTCAAATAACTTTGCATATTCGGTAAGCCAGCCTTCATAAGCAATAATAGGAGCAAAGTTTAGATGAACTTCGTAACCTGCTTCAATAAAAATATTCACCGCTTTTATTCTCTCGATAATTGGACTCGTTTTTGACTCTAATATCTCACTCATTCTTGCCGGCATCAAACTAAATCTAATCCTTATTTTGTTTTCAGGATTAAAATTAAGTAATTTAGGATTGACATATTTAGTAGCCAAAGTTGCTTTAGCACGTGGATCTGCTTTAAAGAAATTAAATATCTTTAACCAATTAGTGTGTTTCCAATGAAAACTTACATCGGTAGAACAACCTATATCATATGTCCAATATTTAGAATCTATTTGATTGGAAATTTTAGTCGGTAAATTTGCTATATGTTTATCCAATACGTCAAGTATTTGATCTATATTTTCATTGATATATAATGTCTCATAGTTATGAGGCATAACATAACAATAACTATTTCTGCAACCTCCGGCACAGCCATACATGAAGTTAGGCGTTATGTAATTAGCTGATCTTCCATTAGGAGGTACGTGCAAAGTTTTCGTATTTTGTACTATTTTCTTAATCATACGATTTTAAATTAAAGTTTATTTAAAATACTTACTTAGCTTTACAAACTTCAGATTTATTTACTTACATTGAAATGGTAGTTATAAATTATTAATTACAAATATATCATAAGTTATGGAAAAACCAAGCTATCTAAATTTTGATAATAAAAGTTATAAATGGAAAAATGATATTGAGTATCGTAAATGCCCGGAAAGCTATAGAGTAGGTAAAGGTGAGCAAGGAGTATGCATTTGTCAACCATATAAAAATGCAATTTTGCCTTATTGGAAGTTTAAAACTCCTGAAATTGCTAAAGAAAGTAGTGAAAGAAATATTTTTAAAATACTTAGAGGATAATGATTTTGTTGGAGCTGATATGACGCGTAAATATTTGCAGATGGGTTTTACTAGAAGTAGACGTTATGCTAATTATAGAGGAAACAACGGATGTGTATACATTAGGTTTGGCACAGGAATAACTGTATCAAAACGTAGGGTTTTACGAGTTTTGCACTGTCATCTAGTTTGCTTGCTAACTAAGTCTAGAAAAAATAACTTCAACATTGTTACTACACTATATGTTTTGCTGGATGATGACATAGAGAGGAATAATAAGTCACACAACACCTGTGACGGTCACATCAAAACAGTTTCTTCAATCCTTTTTGTAGAAGCTTATTCACAGGATCTGCTTGTTGGTTTTCCTGTGGAGGGCTGCTTTGTTCCCCTGTATGTGTATCCTTTTTCTTTCTGAGACCAAAAGCATCTTTAATAATATTTTCAGGTTTCTTCTCTCCGCTTTTTAAGTCTTTAATAACGCTATTAAATACGTTTTTAACTAAATATGTTTGAAAGGCTTGAACGTCTAATTTATGCTGCGGATTATTTATGAATCCGTATAATTTAACGGCTATAGGCGGTAAATCCGCAATAGTAACGCTTGCACTAACATCCATCATATATTGTGGTAAGTTAATTTGACCGCTTGCATTTGTTGTGGCAGGTGAAGCATCTAAACTACATTCATTTAAGTTAAGCTTGCCTTGCG
>NZ_AWXL01000010.1:0-72267 GCF_000485845.1 Rickettsia gravesii BWI-1
AAGATGTGGATCCGCCACTAAAGGAGCTGTTAATAAGTCGCAATACTCCTTCGGTATTTTTAGCATTATTTACTGCATCTGCGATTCGGTTTAAATCAAATCCGCTTATTTTCCCGTTATCACTATTTACGTTAAATTGTCCATTTAGATTATTGACATATGTATAAACGCTATTACCGCGAGAAGTAAGATCGGCTTTAAAGCTTAGTCGCCCATTAGTTATTTTTATTTTATCCGATTGTGAAGTAAAACTTTTGAGATAGGCATTTTTTAAATCGATTTTAATTGCAGCGTTTTGATCTTTGGCTGAACTCACATAACCGGTGCTACTTAGTTCGCCACCGTAAATGCTTGCATTAACTGAAGTAATATTCAGCGTGCCGCCGGTGATATTTAATTTTGCTTTTAAATTATTTATGATTAATGAGTCGTTAGTTAATTTATCAATATTTGCAGATAATTGCCCTTCAATTTCATTTAAAAACCCTAAATTAATAGGATTATTTGACCAAGGAGAATGATTTTTAGCTGTAGATATGTTTTGAGTAGCAGGAGTAGGACTATTACTTGTAAGAATTTTATCCAAATTAACTAACGGACTGTATAAGTTAAGATTAAAATTTGGCTTCTGAGTTGCTAAATTAATATCTCCTTTAATAGATATATTAGTATTAAAAGCGGATATTTTATTATTAATATGGAAAGTATCTTTAATTTTTTGCACTCCCCCGTTTAACTGCAATACTCCAATCTTACTTAAATTACTTACTCCCATAAGAGACATAAACGACTTAAAATTATTAATTTTTAGATTGTGCGAAATAGTTATATCTTGTGCTAAATTTTTAAGCTCAATATCTCCCGTTAGATTACTATTTGCAGCCGATAAATTAATATTTTGTAATGTTATTGCTTGAGAATTACTAATTACATTAGAAGTAAGTATAAATTTTTGGTTAATAATAGGCGGTAATTTATCGGTCTTTAGTTTTAGAGCATCAAGTATAGGTTTTAAACTATCAGCTTGTAGCATAATATTTGTCTTATCTAAATTAGAGCTAATCTCGGTTATAATGTTACCGGGATTGATAATAATATTTGATTTTAGGTTATTACGCTCTATATCATAATTTGCATTTGCTAGTAATTCTATATTTGGATAATTAAGTCTAGCATCTTTAATAGTTATATTTTTACTATCGGCAGTAATTGTCGTAGTTAGCTCGTAGTCATTTTGTAAATCAGCAGGCATACCTAAAGTTTTAGTATTACCTTTAATATTTGCGTTACCTATGAAAGAATTATTTTCGCTATCAAATTTTCCTTCGATTTTAATTTTTTCACCGACAAGATTAATATGGGCACTTAACGGGATTATTTTACCGATTTCTTTAATATTTCCGTCTATATTAATTTGCTGTTCCAAAGCCTTTAAAGCTAAAGTCAAATCTATAGGACCTTTAAGGCTTTTAATTTTAGTCTCTAAGTTAATATCGTTAAATATTTTCTCACTGTTTTTTTCTATATATATTACTTTGCCGTCTATAATTTTAAAATGATTGATAAAAATAGGAAGTGCTAGTTCAGTTTTAGTATCGGTAGATTCTACAGAGCTAATTTCATTTGTTTTGGATGCATTATTAGGTGTAGAAAATTGCCAATTTTTTTGTCCATTACTTAAAACTTCTAGATTTATAATCGGTTTTTGCAGTTCTATAGAAGCTACTTCAATTGCTCCTCTAAAAAGAGGAAAAAGTCGCAATGACGCTTTAGCACCTTCAACGGAAACTAGATGAGGTTCTTTTGTACCGTTTATTGATGATAATTTAATTTCTGATAGTGATATTGCGGGATTCGGTAGTAAAGATAATTTTATGTCGCCGTTAATAGTTAAATCTCTATTTGTAGCTTCTTTAACTTTATCTATTACTATTCCTTTATAATTATTTAAAGGAATAAAGAAAGGAATAACAATTAATAATAATATTATACTTATAAATATAATAAGTGAGTATTTTAAAGTTTTAGGCATAGAGCTTAACCTTCTATTTATATACATATTTAATTATAGTATTTAAGGATTAATTGTCAATTTTATATAATTTACTCAATTAAGGATTGTATATTCTATGTCATTCCCACGAGGCGTTGTTGCGTGGACCGGTAAAACCCACTGTATCACCCGTGGCTTGACCACGGGGTCCATAAAAACAATAAATACTAATAAATTTAGTATTTTTAACTGGATCCCGTGGTCACGCCACGGGATGACAGAGGTGAATAAGAATCGTAGGGTACTATAAAGAAATTGAAAACTAAGGTAAATTGTTCAAGCTTCTCTTTGATAATTTAAAATCACATAATCTTTAGTTATAATAGGAAAAAATTCTTTATTGAAAGGTAATAGTTCGGTTGTTTGATCTGAAAATTCTATTTCAATTATGTCACCGGCACCAAAGTTAAGAATATTTTTAATTTTGCCTATTTCTTTATGATCTTGGTTTAATACCGGTAAATGAGTTAAATCCGCTATATAAAATTCATCTTTTCCTAGTTTCGGTAAACTTGCTCTTAAGCAAAATATTTTATAACCTTTTAAATTTTCAGCTTCATTTCGAGTAGCTATATCATTAAATGTACAAATTAATTCTCCTTTGGCATTTTGGCTAATTAGCTTAATATGTATATTTGCTCCTGACTCATTTACTAAATTTCTTTCAAATATTTTTGTAGCAGGGTCGGTAAAAGATTTTAACATTACATGACCTTTAATTCCGTGACATGATTTTATTACACCGACTAAAATTAAATTTTCTAAAGAATTCATTAATTTGCCTTTAAATTTTGATAATTATATATAATAATATATTTAAAAACTTTTTTACAGACATGATAAAAAAAATAGCTGCCGGCGTCATAATTTGTTTCTCATTATTGTTATTTATAATGTTTGGTGCATTATCGTTTGTTAACTATAATTCGGTTATTAATAATTTTACCAGTCATTTAGGAATTGCGAAAGAAAATATTGGAAAAATAAAGATGAATAAATTTCCTTTGTCCTATTTAGTTATTGAGACGATAAGAGAAGAAGGAAAGTTAGATTTAGAGCAGATTAAAATTCATTTTTCGTTGTGGTCGCTTATAAAATTTAATCCTAAAATTAATAAAATAGATATATTAGATGCTAAATTTTATTCACATTCTAATGTATTAAATATTTATAATCATGAAGAATTAATAAAGAATTTCTTTAAATATAAATTACAAAATATAAATCTAAATGTTACTAATCTAAGTATTATCAATAAACAAGATTATTCTATTTTAAGTTTTAATAATTGTATATTAAAAAAAGAAAATGCTTTATCGTCTAATTACATATTTAAAACTACAAGTAACTATATAGGTAAAATTTCAGGTTCAATTAATAAACGTGACGATATAGTAGATTTTAGTCTTAATATTGATAATAATGATTATGGTTTTAAGTTATCGCAAATTTATAAAGATTCTAAGCTTACTAGCGGTAGTGGTGAATATCAGATTAAAAATTTAGCATCGGTAATGTATAATATATTACCGGATTTAAACCATCTTTTTAATAAATTTAATCAACATGAGGCAGTAAACGTTAAATTTAATATTTTAAATAATGAAGATGAAATAGAGCTAAAAGACATAGTAATAGCATCGTCTTTTATTATTGGTAATGGATTTGTTAACATTGCTAAAAATGATAATATTACTACTAATGTAAAACTAGATTTTCCTAAAATAGATTTAAGTTCGTTAATTTCTCCAAATGCAGAGGTAACATTTAATACTTCTTCTTCAAATATTAGATTTATTTTTGCCGATAAATTACTTAAAGCAGACGTGACAATTAACGAAATAATTTTAAGTAATAATGAAAAACTAGAAAAAATAGTCTTTTCTTCTAACTTATCAAAGGGTACTTTAAAGATAAATGAATTTTCAGGTAATATTAAATCAGGTGGAGAATTTAAGCTTACAGGTAATGTAACACAGAATGCCGTTAGAAGTATGTTCGATGGACAGCTATATTTAAAGCATAACGATATAAATTCGTTACTGAATATTTTAGGATTTAACGACGTTACTATTAAAGAAGCTATTCCTTTTAGCTTGTCATCGGATTTAAAACTCACTTTAATAGATTTATTTTTTAAAAATTTATTACTCAAAACAGATAATTTAAATTTATCAGGAAATTTTTCTAGTAAATTTATTGCTCAAACACCTCGTTTAGACGCTACGCTTAATATATCTTCGCTTGACTTAAGCAGTAGAACGTATCCAATAATTTCGCCGCTTATCGAATTTACAAAAAATTTAACTAAAGATATGAAAGCTCTAGATTATCCAAGTAAATTCATCCCTATTAGAACAATAGGATATTTAGCTAATTTAGATATTCTGATAGATAGCGTTAAGTATAACGATCATGTATTTGACAAAATGAATTTGCTTGCTAAAATTGTATCGGCTAATATAAAAATTAGTAATTTAGATTTTAAAACTGCTAACAGCTATTTATCAACTAGCTGGAACTTAGATGCATCGAGTGTATTACCGTCTTTGACCGTAGAAATTAAGGACGGTAATCTTACTACTGATTTATTATCACCGGCGGGAATGCTTAATTTAAGAAATAAATTAATAAATGATTATAGTTTAGATAAAGCTACCTTACAAGTTTCCGGTACATTGTCGACATTATTACAAAATGATTTAATATTGAAAAATGTTAAATTTTATGTAGCAAATAATAATAATTTATTACAATTTAATAATATTGAAGCAGAATTATTAGGCGGTAAGCTTCAAGGTAACGGCAATATTTTATTAGAACCTTATGCTATAAATTTCGTATATGCTTTAAATACAATAGATTTAAACAAAGTTTCGGTTCTTATGCCTAAAATATTTACTGCAAGTAGCGGAAAAATAAGTATAAGCGGTAGTTTAGGAACTAACGGTAACACTCTTCAAAGCCAGCTATATAACCTTACTGCAAAATCACAATTTGCTATAAACAATATAGATGTTAATAATTTTGCAATTGATTCTTTTATAGAAAAAATTGATACAGCTGATTATAAGGTACAAAATTTAGATAAAGATATAAATAGTGCTATAACCACAGGACAAGAAAATATTAGAGGTATAAGCGGTGATATTGAACTACAAAAAGGTATTGCCCTTTTAAAGAAAGTAAAATTTGCAACACAATATAGTAGCGGTGCGGCCTCTTTTGCAGTTAATATATATAATTTTGACATGGATGCATCTAGTATTTTATCATTTTACGTACCGGCAAGGCTTGTTAAGTTAAATACCTCAAATACAAGTTCTGATAAAGATAGTTTGGCACATCTTAATATAAAAATGCAAGGGAGTGTTTTTGCTCCTAAGAAAACTTTTGATAGTAGTGAGCTAAAAAAATTACTTATACCCCAAACAACTGAAGACACAACTACTACAGATAACCATTAAAAAATAAAAATAAATGACTAATACTAAAACTTTAGAAGCAAATATTAGCTTTGAAGAAGCTTTAAAAGAGCTTGAGGAAATTGTTAAAAAAATAGATAACGGACAAGAGAGTCTAGAGACGGCAGTTAATAGCTTTGAAAGAGGTATTTTACTTAAGAATCATTGTGAGAAAAAACTAAAAGAAGCTCGGTTAAAAATTGAAAAAATTACTAAACTTGCTGATTCTACAGTGGTCTTAGAAGAGACGGAAGTGTAGTGTGGACATAAAGTATACATTGTACTAATATCATAAGATGACAAAGAAATGTAATTATAGCTTTTCTGCTGAAAAAAATTATAAGTTAATAAGTGAGTGCAAGGTAAGTTTTGAAGAAATAATATCAGTTATAGAAAGTAATTGTTTATTGGATATAATAGAACATCCAAATCTTAATAAATATTCAGAGCAAAAAATGTATATAGTTAAATTTAATGAATACGCCTATTTAGTGCCTTTTATTATTGAAGTGAAGGAACAGTTTTTTTAAAGACTATTATTCCACGTTGCAAAGCTACTCAGAAATATCTAAAAATAGGAAAAAGTAATAAGAAATAAAGAGAATATATCAAATATAATACTAGATGCTGAAGAAAACGTATTGCTGGAGTCTTTTGAAGATGATGAATGGCAAAGAATTAAAAATTTTGAACAAGAGAAACATATAGCACAAGTGGCAGCAGCTAATTATTTAAAAAAAGATACTCGAATAAATATTCGTATTTCTAGTAGTGATTTAATGAGAATAAAACAAAAAGCTGCTTATGAGGGATTACCTTATCAAACTCTTATTTCTATTATATTACATAAATATTCAGCAGGACATGGTTAATAATACCTATGTAATCATATAATTGACTTTATCTATACCGTTCCTAATATTGTTTTGATGAGTTTTTGTGCAGGATGTTTATATTTAACAAAATACATTATTCCTAATAATTTTCAAAAAGAAGAGCTTGGAAGTCTTGGCGGGTTTTTATCGGGTGTAGTCGGTAGTATGTATGCGGTATCAACCGGTTTTGTATTAATTTATTTACTCGGTAATTTTAATAAAGCACAAGAAGGGGTGGCAGCAGAATCTATAGTGTTGATAAGGCTTGCAGATAGTGTAGGTTGGCTTCCCCATGAAATGAGACCTACAATTTATCTAGATATTAAAAATTATACCAAAGATGTAATGCAGCGTGAATGGCAATTAATGAAAGACGGCAAGCAAATCGGTCATGAAGCTCTTAGTTTCCTCCAAGATATTAATAAGAGACTACAAGCTTATAAAGCAAGCGAGCAAATGCAGCTATTGACTAAACAGGAAATCATTGAGGAGATAAAAGAGCTTTATACCGTAAGGTATAACAGGATTAAAATGTCCTATTTTTCCTTAAATATTCAATATTGGATAGTTGTATGTATAATGACTGCTATTAATTTAATTTTTGTTTGTATGCTTGGCACCAAGCTTTATTTACATAAGATTTCGGTTGGTTTAGTTTGTATCACTTCATCATCAATGCTTTTGTTATTATTTATATTAGACAAACCTTTTTGAGGTCCTTTCGCCGTAAATCAATATGACCTTATTAAGGCTATACATTATATTGAGAGATTAAATTAGTGATATCTGTAACAATATAACGCCATAATTTATCTGTGCCTTTAGTAATACCTATACGAGCAGTAGTAGAGTAGGGTAGCTTTAAGCCGATATCGCCGACAAAAAATTCGTTGTTATTTATAAGATCGCATTTATTATGAGAAATATTAATTCCTAAATATTTGCATAATTTACCCGGACCGTTGAGGTATAGATTTTCAGGTAAAATAACATGTACGCCTCTTATTAAGGTCGCAGCAGGGAAGCCTTTAGCTTCAGTTACGAAATTTAAACAATAATACATTCCGTAAATTAAATAGACATAGCTAAAGCCTGCAGGACCAAACATTATATCCGTTCTTTTTGTCCGCCCTCTTGCTGCATGGCAAGCAGGATCGTTCTGCCCTATATAGCTTTCAGTTTCAGTAATGATAGCTGTTTTACCTTGGAAATACAGAGCTTTACCGATTAACTCAGTGCTTACTACATTAGTATTTCTTGCAAAAAATTCACGAGGTAAAGGGATTAGTTTATTCATGTTTTTGAAAAAAATATTTAAATTCTTATGTCATTTTGTAGGAGTGAAGTTAGTAATTTTATATTCAGCTATATTTTATATAAAAAGGATCTTCTCTTAATATATCTTTAAGCTGACTTAGTTTTTCTATATTAGCTAAAATAATACCGCCAATTCTTGGATGTATAGGACTTAATAAAATATCCTTTATCATAACATGTATCTAAAAATTTTCTATGTTCCGTAATAAATTTTTCAATAGAAGAAAGGTCTAAGCCTAAGATATATTTAAGGTTTACAATAAACATAATTTATATTTTTTTATTAAGTGGTTTAGAATTTTTTATAGAGATTGGAACGGTATCATATCCGCCGTCGCAAAACGGTTGGCATTTGATGATTCTTTTAAAGGTAAGCCACAAGCCTTTTATGCTGCCGTACATTGATATAGCTTCTTTGGCATATTCAGAACAAGTGGGGTGAAACCGGCAATTATTGCCAAGTAGTGGAGACATGAAATATTGATAAAATCTAAGTAATAATAATAAGATTCTAGTCATTTTGAAGCTTGTCTATTATTTTTTCCATTTTTTCTTGAGTGAGATCTTCATAATAATCGTCATTAATCTGTACGACCGGAGCGTTAACGCATGCTCCCAAACATTCTATCTCGCTTAAAGTAAATTTTTGATCTTCGGTAGTTTCTTTGAGTTTTATACCTAATTTCTTTTCGCAAATTTTCATTATATCATCACTACCACGCAGCCAGCAAGGAGTAGTAGTACATACTTGGATATGATATTTACCAACTCGCGTTAAGTTAAACATAGTATAAAATGTTGCAACCTCATAAGCCCGTATATAAGGCATTTCTAACATATTTGCGACATATTCGATAGCAGGAACAGGTAGCCAGCCGCCGTTTTGACGTTGTGCTAGATCAAGCAACGGAAGTATTGCACTTCTTTTTTCATGCGGTGTATATTTTTTTATAATCTCTTCTGCTAGATTTAAGTTTTTCTTATTAAATGTAAAATTTGTAATTTTTGTATTCATATATTTTTAGTACGGTATAGTTTTATGTCATTCCTGCGAAAGCAGGAATCCATAGAACTATTCAATTAAATCTTTCCATTCAGGATTAGTTTTTTTATCAGTTCTATTTTCCAACTACGTTGCTATTTTTTCAAGTTTTTTTCTCTTGTAAGTGCTTCTTGAATGTCAGTAAATTCTTCTGTATAAACAAGCTTTATAATATTATATTTTGAGGTAAAACCTTTTATTATTTTTTGTTTATGTTCATAAGCACGATGTATTATATTATTAGTAATACCAATATATAAAGTACCATGCTTATTAGAGCATAATATATATACCCAATACATTTTTTGTTTTTTAGTTTTATTTTATGGATTCCTGCTTTCGCAGGAATGACAGAGCAACGCAAGTACAAGCCCACGGTATGACAAATATATTACCTATCTATCTCACCAAATACTATATCAAGCGTTGCAATAATAGTAATAACATCTGCCATTAAATGACCTTTAGACATAAAATCTAGTCCTTGCAAATGAGCAAAGCCGGGTGCTTTAATACGACATCTATAAGGTCTATTACCTCCTTGCGAGTATAAATATACACCAAATTCGCCTTTAGGGGCTTCTACAGCTTTATAGGTCTCGCCGGCTGGGACGTCATATCCTTCCGTATAGAGCTTAAAATGATGAATCATTGCTTCCATAGATTCTTTCATTTTGGCTCTTGTCGGTGGTGTTAATTTAGGATCATCGGTTTTAACTGCACCTTTCGGCATTTTTTCTATACATTGCTTGATTATCTTGATTGATTCGTACATTTCAAGCATACGAACGAAATATCTGTCGTAACAATCACCGTTTTTGCCGATTGGTACTTTAAAGTCCATTTCATCGTAAACGTCATAAGGGTTTGACTTGCGTAAATCCCAAGCTATACCCGAACCTCTAAGCATTGGTCCTGAAAACCCCCAGTCCATTGCCTCTTTTTGAGACGCAACGCCGATATCTACTAAACGTTGTTTCCATAATCTATTTTCATTTAGTAGACTTTCAATATCGTGAAGTTTAGGAGGAAACTGTTCTATAAACTTATCTATATCCTCAAGTAAACCTTCGGGTAAATCTGCTGCAACCCCGCCCGGTCTAAAGTAGTTTGAATGTATACGAGAGCCGGAAACATGCTCGTAAAATTCCATGATTTTTTCTCGTTCTTCAAAGAGCCATAATAAAGGAGTAGTAGCACCGATATCTAAAGCTTGGCTGCCAATATTCAAAGTATGGTTCAAAATTCTTGTTAGCTCTGAGAATAGTACCCTGATAAACTGAGCTCTTCGTGGGACTTCGCATTCTAATAACGACTCGACAGCTAAAGCAAATGCATGTTCCTGACACATCGGCGAAACATAATCAAGACGATCAAAATATGGTATAGCCTGCAAATATGTTTTATGCTCAATAAGTTTTTCCGTACCACGATGAAGTAACCCAATATGAGGGTCAGCATTATTTACTACTTCCCCGTCCATCTCAAGGATTAACCTTAAAACTCCGTGAGTTGCCGGATGCTGTGGACCAAGGTTTAGAGTTATAGTTTTGGTGTTGTTAGTCATAGTATTTTTCCTACTGTCACCTAGTTCGCTTGACCACGGGGTCCAGTCTTTTTTATTTTTTCTGGATCCCGCGCTCAAGTCACAGGATGATATTCATTTTATTTCTGGATTCCTGCTTTCGCAGGAATGATATCGGTTGCCTTCTCATCACCTGGCAATACATAACTCGGGCTATGCCAGTGCGAGCTAAAATCAAACTCACGATATTCTATGTCTAAATCGACCGGTTCATAAGCTACTTTCTTTAGCTTCTTATCATATTTAACTTGTGTATAGCCTGTTAACGGGAAATCTTTACGTAATGGATGCCCCTCAAATTCGTAATCGGTTAGTATGCGTCTTTTATCGTCATTACCCTCGAAATTTATCCCGTACATATCATAAACTTCACGCTCATACCAACAAGCGGCACTAAATATATTCATTGCTGAAGGTATAGTTTCTTTTTCAGATATATATACTTTTATTATAAGGCGCTTATTTAATTTTAAGCTTAATAAATTATATACTACTTCAAACCTTCTATAGTCAATTGATTTGGACTCGCCTACATTGTTGCTCGTCGCTCTCCTATTAGTTATAGGCTTCGCGTCTTGCTCCTTGTAGCCAAGCCCAACTGAATTGGCTACGTTATTCTGAGGAAAATCAGCCCCAAATAAATCAGTAAGTAAAGTGAAGCGTAATTCTTCCGATTCTTTTAAAGCTTTTAAAAACGGCAATAAAAAATTCGGCTCGATTTTATAAGCTAGGTAATCTTTAACCGTGATCGGAGTTATTAAAATGCTAGATTTAGCTGCAAGTCTTTCAATGAGTTTGTCTAGCGTCATACTTAAAACCTGTAGTGCGTTTAATTTTTTTCTGTAACTGCATAAGCCCGTAAATTAATGCTTCGGCGGTAGGAGGGCAGCCAGGGACATATACGTCAACCGGTACGATTCTATCACAGCCACGCACTACCGAATAGGAAAAGTGGTAATAGCCGCCGCCATTGGCACAGCTACCCATTGAAAGCACCCATTTAGGTTCAGCTATCTGATCATATACTTTACGTAGAGCCGGTGCCATTTTGTTAGTAAGCGTTCCTGCAACTATCATAAGGTCGGACTGTCTTGGACTTGGTCTAAATAACATACCGAAGCGATCCATATCATATCTACTTGCTGCTGCCTGCATCATCTCAACAGCACAACAAGCAAGCCCAAAAGTCATAGGCCATAAGGAATTAGCTCTCGCCCAGCCTATAACGTCATCAACTTTAGTGAGTAAGAATCCTCTATTAGAAAGCTCATTACTTAATAATTCGTCTTCTTGATAAAAATTATTTTTCATATTACTACCAGTCTAAAGCTTCTTTCTTCCATTCATATATGAATCCGATAATAAGTACGAATAAGAAAAACATCATTGAGAAAAAGCCTATTTTACCTATCGTATTAAGACTAATAGCCCAAGGCACTAAAAATGCAATTTCAAGATCAAAGATAATAAATAAAATAGCAACTAAGTAAAAACGTATGTCAAATTTTGATCTTGCATCGCTAAAAGGCTCAAAACCGCACTCATAAGGTTCTAGCTTATCTTTATTATATTTTTTTGTCGATAATAAGTTAGGTAGAATCATTATTAAGCCGGAAACCAATACCGCAATACCGAAAAATATAGTAATCGGTAGATATTCTTGTAAAAGTTCTGAGTTTTGTAGCATATGTTTTTTATTATATTTTTCCGTCATTGCGAGAAGAATTGCGCAGTAATTCGACGAAGCAATCTCAGGATATTTGATGAGATTGCCATGCAGCCTACGGCTGCTTGCAATGACGTAGGTTTAATAACACTTAACTCTATATTTACCTCAAATAGTATCAATTATCAATGACAATATCAGGTTTAACTAGTAGCTTCATTAAAACTAGTACCCAAATACCGCTTGATATCCACCATATTTGCCAAATATTATATGAAATCATGCCGATAATATAGTAATTTATAAAACATGCATAGGAAATTGCCTTGAAATTTTTATTTTCGAGATTACTAATTTGTTTGAGATATTTATAAACTAAGCATAAAAATAATATTAAACCTATTATACCGAGTTCAAGAGTAATTTGTAATATATTATTATGAGGATGAAGCGGCAAAGGATGCCATTTTTCTCCGTTGTAATCGATTATTTCACTATCACCAGCTTCGATATATTTAGAAGAAGCTAAGCCATAGCCTAAAATCGGCTTTTCAATGATTTTGTTTGTGACGAAATGCCAAATAAATAAACGATGAGCAGCGGAAGGTTGTGTAGCTAAATATTTTTCAGATAAATCTCGTGGTTCTATTTGTTTAGCTATCACAGGAAATAGTACCGAGCCGGTAATTAAACTTATTGCGATTAATTTGCAAAATATCGGCTTCATAAATCTTGTTAAAATAAATATTACTCCTCCTATACCGAAGCCTAAAAAACTTGCTAAACTATCGGAAATACTTAGTAAATAAAGCACTAATATATATAGCATTAATGCATGTCGTTTTTTACCGTTAGAAAGTAAAATTATAATCGCTACCCAAGCAGTAATTGAAAGTAAAGCACAACCACGATCTAGCATATATAAGCCAAAACTAGCTTTGAATATTCTTGTTAAAAATCCATGAGAAAAATATTCGATGAAGAATAATAATATTGCTGTGAAAATTCCAAATATTAAGGCTTTTTTAAGCTGTAAGCGATTTTGAAAAGGAGCAGAATTACTAACTGCAAAGCCAAGAAATAAGAGTATAAAAACTTGAGTAAAAGTAGCTAAGCTATTAATAAGATGAATTGCGAATAAACAAGATATAAAGCACCAAGCGGTGAATAACATTGTCATCCCGTGAGCTTGTAGCGGGATCCAGTCTTTTTTTATTTTTTGGATACCGTGGTCAAGCCACGGTATGACATTGTTACTGGATTGCCACGCTCCTTTCAGTCGCTCGCAATGACGATTAATACCTTGCAGGAATGATATAAGCAAAAAAGTTGTAACAGTAGCTGCAGCTGATAAGCCCGCCAGCATCCCAAGGCTTGGAATTAAAAATATTAAACTTGAAATTAAATATTGCATCTAAAAACAATCTTTAGCAAAAATTTCGTAGATTGGGTGTTCAAACGTTGAAAGTGAAATGCTTGAAGAAATCATCCATCCTTGAAAGAGTAAATTAGGATCTTCGTCTATTTTATATTCCGTTATGGTCATCAACAAATAATTATCTTCATTATATGGATCAAGGTTTTTTATACATTTGTGCAA
This sequence comes from Rickettsia gravesii BWI-1, assembly GCF_000485845.1. Lineage (NCBI taxonomy): Bacteria > Pseudomonadati > Pseudomonadota > Alphaproteobacteria > Rickettsiales > Rickettsiaceae > Rickettsia > Rickettsia gravesii. The sequence goes on from NZ_AWXL01000010.1 coordinate 13,603, forward strand.
TTTGATTTTTATATTACCGAAATATTTTTCTTCCCCGACTTTAAAATCTATCTCTTCAGAAGTAGCAGTAATGTTATTTAGAGCAATAATTTTGCCATTTGTATAATTCTTAAACTCAGAACTATCATTAATATTATCGTTTGGATTTAAAATAGGATGATTTTCATCAAGAGAGATAAATACGTCATTTTCAATATCTTCGGTTGTAGTAACCGACTCTAAATTTTCTGCGAATATAGGAAAATTAATGCATATAGTAATGATAAAAATAATTTTTAGTAATTTCATAGATAAATATATTATTTTTCAAAATTATATACTATAGGGGATTAATGGCAATGATAATTTATGATAAGGTTTTAAGGTCATTGCAAGCGATTTCAAGGAGCGTGGTAATTTCAGGAATCTTGCCTGAGATTACTTCGTCAAAATTTACAATTTTTCCTCGCAATGACGATGTAGGTACAATATGCTCCACTCTAAAGGACTCTTAAATTCTATTTTACGACAGGATTTTCATAGTTTTATAATTAAGGTATTTAATACTATTAATCCTGGGAGCGGAGTATTATCCAAGTAAGCATATAAGAATAATTACCGATTATTTAAATGCCGTGTAAAGCGGTAATATTAATCGTTTAATAATTAATATACCGCCAAGGAGTTTACAATCTATTTGTGTTAGCGTTGCTTGGCCTGCTTATTTATTGGGGGTTAATCCTACCAAAAGGATTATGGTTGCTAGCTATTCTCAAATACTTAGAATTAAACACTCACTAGATTGTCGGTTCATTTTAAATTCTGATTGGTATAAAGAACTTTTCCCAAGTACTATCCTTAGTAAAACCCATAATCAAAAAAGTAAGTTTTTAACGGCAGCTAATGGCTTTAGATTTGCAACATCGGTTGGAGGATCGGCAACAGGTGAGGGCGGTGATATCTTAATTATCGATGATCCTCATAACTCCACGCAAATTCATTCTTATAAAATACGTAAGAAAGTTATAGATTGGTTTGAACAAACTTTTGTTAGCAGACTAAATAATCGTAATAAGGGAGCGATAGTTTTAGTTATGCAGCGTCTGCATACGGATAATTTATCCAGTTATTTACTTAATAATAGCAATTCATGGCATCATTTAAAAATTCCGGCGATTAGCATTCAAGATTACTCCTTTAAATTAATGAATAAAGAATATCAATATCTTAGTGGTAAAGTATTAGATAGCTATAAAGAACCTCCTGATTGTTTAATGAAATTAGAGCAGGAAATAGGTAGCTATAGTGATAATGCTCAATATTTACAAAAGAACCGATAGCACAAAGGTCATCGTTACTGAATATGGAAGATATTAGCTTTTATGAAAATCTACCTTCAAGATTTGATTATTTTGTGCAAAGCTGGGATACGGCAATTAAGATTTCCGAAGATTCCGATTATAGTGTTTGTACTATATGGGGGATTCTTGAACAGAAATATTATCTAGTATCATTAATACGGAAAAAAATTAATTATCCTGAGCTTAAGAATTTGACGGAAAAATTAGCTAGAGAATATCAGCCAAAATTTATATTAATCGAAGATAAAGCAAGTGGTAACAATTGATTCAAGATATAGGATTTTAGGTGGTAATATTAGAGTGATAGGGATTAAGCCAAGCTTTGATAAAGTTACAAGATTCGTCTCGGTAGTTCCTTTATTTCAATCAGCTAGTGTTCTAATACCTAAACAATCAAGCATAATTTTAAAGGAATTACTGAATTTTCCCCATATTAAAAATGACGATATAGTAGATTCAGTTAGCCAGTTCTTGAATTTTATGAAGGATAAATCATTTAAATATCCTGCAAGGATTAGGAGTTTAATATAAAAATAGTTGCTTTTTTGTATGGATATTGGTAGTATTCATGTCATTCTCGCGAAAGTGGGAATCCAGTAAAAATACAATTATCCGTTTATGGATTCCTGCTTTCGTGGGAATGACATAGGATTGTGGTATGACACTGATTAGGCTGGGTAGCAAAGTGGTAATGCCGTGGACTGCAAATCCTCTATTCGTCGGTTCGATTCCGACCCTGGCCTCCATTATAGAAATTAAAACATCTTATGGAATTTATTGCGCAATTCCTAGAAATGCTTTTAGCCGAGAGAGCATTGTCAAAAAATTCCATACTTAGCTATAAACGTGACTTATTTGATTTTCAAAATTATCTTGCTAAACAAAAATTATCCGAATTAAATATTACTACTGAGAATATTAGAGACTGGATTGAGTATCTAGTAAGTAATGATTTGCAAGCACGCTCAATCAACAGAAAAATCTCAACTATAAAAAGTTATTATGAATTTTTAATTAGCGAAAACCATACCGCTTTTAATCCGGTTCTTAACGTAGATTTGCCCAAATATCAAAATAAACTTCCCGAAATATTATCTATAGATCAAATTAAATCGTTACTTGAACATTGCTCTCAAGATAATTCTCCTGAAGGTATCAGACTTAATGCTATGATTCATTTGCTTTATGCTAGCGGTCTTAGAGTCTCGGAACTTGTTAGTCTTAAGCTTGCTGATATTCTGACTAATAAAACGTCTAAAGGAGAAGTAAGAAAAATATTTTCGGTACTTGGTAAAGGTAATAAGGAAAGAGTCATAGTAATAAATGAACAGGCAGTTATCAGTATTGCTAAATATCTTGCAATTAGAGATGTTTTTGTGAATAAAGCTAAACCAAGAAATCTAATTTATTTATTTCCCTCATCAGCTTTAGCGGGTTATATGACTAGGCAAAATTTTGCTATTCTGTTAAAATCTGCTGCCCTTTATGCAGGACTTAACCCTGAGTATATTTCTCCGCATATATTACGTCACAGTTTTGCAAGTCATTTGCTTGAGGGCGGAGCAGACTTAAGAGTAATTCAAGAGCTGCTTGGTCATGCTGATATATCTACTACCCAAATATATACTCATCTTCAAACTAATCATCTCAAAAAAGCATTGTTGCATCATCCTCTCAATAAAAATTAATTTATCTTAATCTTCTATAAAGTACTTGTTAATATTTCTTAACTAAATATAATACTCCTTATTTAATGTAAGGAATAAATTATATGAAGCTAAAAGAAATTATAATCTCTTGTATTAGTAAACCTAGAAAAATTGAAAAAGAATATTCTAGATTAGCTCAAAAGAAAGAATCAGGATGCAATGTTTATGTCAGGTTAGGATGCAAAAATCAAGAAGTAGAATTTAGCAACTATTATGAGTTACTTAAAAAAATTCAACAAGGAGCAATAACTTTAGAAGTTCTAGAAAATTTAAGGAGATTAAAAATAGATGATAAAAAATCTTTTCTAGCAGGTGCAGAAGAGATGATATCTAACAATAGGTTACATGAGCTTAATGCAAAAATAATGAAACATGCTTTAGATTTAGTTGATTCTAAAGATGCAGCTTTTTTACTTCGTAGAACAAAAGAGGATAGTATATTTCGAGATCTAATATATTTAGAAGCAAAAGAAAACAGGTTTACTGTAGAAATTGATAAAAAAGGAACTTTGAAAATTAACTTTCCTAGTGGGGTACTTGAGCTTTACAAGCTATTAATTGATAATTTCTATTTGAAAAAATTTGAAAAAAAGGAATTGCAGAAAAAATTATATCAAGAATTATTACCTGATTTCAAAATTCCTTTTGAAGAACTAATTGAAAAAAAGGAATTGCAGAAAAAATTATATCAAGAATTATTACCTAATTTCACAATTCCTTTTGAAGAACTAAATTTTTTTGAAAATTTTATTGAATGCTTAAAAGAATTTTATATTAAAAATAGTTTAGCACGAAGCATAATGGGTTTATTTGTAAGTAGAGATATTAAAGAACATGCTGTATGTGAAGAATTACTTGAATTAGATACATTTAAAAAATTATTTGAGGCAAAAATGTCATTATATGGAACTTCTGCTGATTCTAAATTATTAGTGGTTGATTATGTATTAAATGATGTACAAGGTATTTATATTAGCAATTTAGCATCTTCAAATATTTTAGATTTAGTAATGCATAGTCAATCGAATAATGAAACAATAGAATCAATAGAAATTTTGGGTAATAGCTAAGGACCAGTATGACTTGCTAGATACTGTTTTAAAGTTTTGATTATAAATATAGTAAAAACATCTAGAAATTAATTTAATCTATCATTAATATTTAAATAATTATAAGTGAGATTAATACTAAATATGGTTACAAAAAATAAAAAAGAAACAGTGAATACTGAAACAAAAAATTTAGCAAATTTAGTTATCCAAGAAATAGGTAACAAAAATTTTGATTTTGGTGTTTTGCAAAAGATGCAGCAGGCTTTTAGTACTGCAAGTAAGCAAAAACAAAGAGAAGCTTTTATAAGTTTGTTAGATAAAAAGCTTAATAAAGAGCAATTACATAAACTTAATCAAGCAATAATGGAAAATGCAAATGAATTAATGCCGGATAATGATCCTAATTTTGTTTGTCGTACTCCTAATAATAAAGTTTTTCAAGAAATATTATTATTGGAAGCCAAACGCTCAGGTATGAAAGCAAAATTTAATGATAAAGGAGAATTACAATCTCTTGATGTAAAAGATATAACACAGGAAATATTAGAGCACTATTGTATTTTACAAGAAACATTTTATCCCAAAAGAGATTCTAAAGATTTGATAGATAGTAGAATAGCTCAAAGTATTAATTTTTTATTATATGCTCCACTTTTCCGAGAATCAGATATATACACAAAATTAGGTTTAAAATCTGCTGAGATAGAGCGAGCAATACAAGATCCTAACGGTAAGTATGCTAAACAATTAGTAGATGCTAAAATAGGAACTAATATAAATTTTAATACCAAAGAAAATTTAGAAAATAAAGCACATGAAGGAAAAGAAACTAAGATATCTTCAATAATTGAAAAAGCAATAACAAAACTCGAGAAAGACAAAAAAGTAAATATTGAAGATAAGAGACAAGGAGAAATAAAAAGGCATTTATCTAAATCCTTAGAAGGCGCTTCTGATTATATATTAACATTCAAAAAAAATGATTTAGTAGATGTAATATATCAAGGATTAGCTAAAAGACAAACTTGGTGGTCAAAGATTGTTAATTATATAGGTATAAAATCATATTCCATTTCTAAAGAAAATCTTGAGAAAATAGGCACAATAATAAATAGTGAAATGAAAAATTCTCATACTCCTTTAAAGATAAAATTACAAAAACAGTTAAAACAAATCTCAAAAGAGTTAAATAGATTAAATAATCCGGCATTGTCGTTAGAGGCTAAAAAGGTTCAGGCAAAATCTAAAAAACCGCCTGTTCCTCCAAAACCTGAACACCTCAAAAAAAGAAATCGTGGATTGTGATGATTTTGTTGTGTGACTTGAAAAATACAGTTGTCATCCCGTGATTTATTCACGGGATCTAGCTTAAAATACTAATATTATTAGTATTTCTTATTGTTTTTATGGACCCCGTGGTCAAGCCATGGGGTGACACAGTGGATTTTATTGGTCCACACAAGCAAGCCTTTTGTGGGAATGATATTAATCCCTACAATAATTTATAATTTATTACTTCCCATAATATTATAACCGCAATCTACATAATGGATTTCACCGGTAACACCTTTAGATAATTCACTAAATAAATATACTGCTGCTCCTCCTACATCTTCTTGGGTAGTATTACGTTTTAACGGTGCGGTTGCAGCGTGAGATTTAAGCATAGCACTAAAATCACCTATTGCACTAGATGCTAAAGTTTTGATAGGTCCTGCCGAAATAGCATTTACCCTAATATTATTTTCTCCCATATCGTTTGCTAGATATTTTATACTAGCCTCAAGTGCAGCTTTGGCTACTCCCATAACGTTATAATTAGGTATAACTTTTTCAGCGCCGTAGTAAGTTAATGTCACAATGCTTCCGCCGTCATGCATTAAGGCTTCTGCGGACCTTGAGAGTTCTAAAAGAGAGTAACATGATATATGTAAAGAATTATGAAAATTTTCTAAGCTAGTATCAACATAACGTCCTTTTAATTCATTTTTATCGGCAAAAGCCATACCGTGAAGTAAGAAATCGAAGCTACCCCATTTCTCTTTTATATCATAAAATAAATTACTAATTGATTTTGGATTCGTAACATCAAGTTCGCTAACAAAATTACAACCTATTTCCTCAGCGAGTGGTTTAACTCGTTTTTCTAGTACTTCCGATTGATAAGTAAACCATAGTTCTGCTCCGTGTTTTTTAGCAAGCTGTGCAATCGCCCACGATATTGACATATTATTTGCAATACCTGTAATTAAGCCTTTTTTTCCTTGTAGTAATCCTGTAGTCATTATATTTACTCATTATATTAAAACTTGCTGAAATGATAGCATGATGTATTATTTTGTAAACAAATAATCGATAAAAATGTATAAACCTAAAATCATATGTTTACTGTTAGGGATATTAAGCGGTTTAGTTTTTGCTCCGACTTTCTTTATACCGGCATTATTAACGTTATCTTACTTATGTTATATAGTTCAAAAATCCGAAAATTGGCAAGAAGCCACAAAATTTGGTTATTTATTCGGTTTTGGGCATTTTTTAAGTGGAATATATTGGATAAGTATCGGTGTTAGCGTTTATATTGCAGATTTTTGGTGGGCAATTCCTTTTGCGTTATTTGGACTACCTATAGTTTTAGCTTGCTTTATATCAGCAAGCTGCACGCTTAGTTTTTTTGCTAAAAATAATAAATATTACCAATTTATATTCTGTTTATGTTGGGTATTATTTGAGTGGGTACGTTCGTGGATTTTTACCGGTCTTCCTTGGAATTTGATCGGTTATGCTTTTTCGTTTTCAGATATTTTAATACAGCCTTTAAGTATAATAGGGATATATGGGCTTAGTTTTATAGTTATATATATTTCTACATCAGCTTATCCTTTATTTAGCAAGCAATTTACTCAGTTAAAAATATTACTAGCTAGTTCAGTCCTAGTATTAACCATAATTGTCATTTACGGAGCAGTTAGGCTAAGTAATAACCATACAAATTTCACTGATATAAAAGTACGATTAGTACAGCCTTCAATACCTCAAACCGAAAAATGGAATGAAGAAGAATTTTGGCATAATTTAATGCTACATATTAATTTATCGGAAAATTTGGAACCTACCGATTTAATTATTTGGTCTGAGGCAGCATTAGTAGTAGTACCTGATGATATACCGCAAGTTAAATCAAAATTATTAAAAATGCTAAATTCTACAAATGCTATTTTGATAACAGGAGGAATTTCGGATAATAAAAAACAAGGTGATGAGTTTGAACTTTACTCAGCTATGTATGCTCTTGATAAAAATAATCATAAATTATTTGAATACCATAAATCACATTTAGTACCTTTCGGTGAGTATATGCCCCTTAAAAAGATACTACCGTTTAAAAAATTAACTCATGGTTTCATTGATTATAAAGAAGGAAATGGAGGGCTTGTTTATCTTGAAAAATATAATCTTAAGATTAAACCTTTGATTTGTTATGAATCTATTTTTCCTCATTTTGTACGGACGAATAATGAAATAGCCGATGTAATAATTAATATTACAAATGATGCATGGTATGGTAAATCAAGCGGTCCATATCAGCATTTTCATATTAGTAGAAGTAGAGCCGTAGAGAACGGTTTACCTATGATTAGAGTAGCGAATAACGGTATTTCAGCTATAGTAGATCCTTTTGGCAGAACAATAAAAAAACTAAATCTAAATGAAATAAATTATACTCAAGGTTTAATTCCTACAAAACTAATCTCTCCCACTATATTTTCGCAATTCGGTAATTTGACTATTCTATTACTCATCGTTTTTATACTTTTAATTAATTATTTATTAGCCTTGATTCTTGATAACCAAAGGGTTTGAGCATTATTATATTTAATTTTTAATAAAGTTGCTTGATTAAATATAAAGTAATATATACTACATTTAAAGTTGAATAGCCTTTATTAATAATTAAAGCTTATTGTTAAAATGAATGATTCAATAAAACATCCAGACAAACTCGCAAGTGAACGTTTAAAAGAACGACGTCTTGCTGTAGGTATTAGCCAAAAAGAATTAGGGCAAGCTTTAGATATTAGTGCTCCTCCAAGTTAAAAAATATGAAGAAGGTTTAAGTAATATACCTATAAGTAGGTTATATGTTTTTGCAAAAGTTTTAAAATGCCTTTAAAATATTTCTTTAATAGTTCTGAAGAAGAAAAGTTAAAAGCTGACGATGAAAATACTCCTAATAATAAAATTGAATATCTATTCAAAGAAATAGCAAGTGATTTCTTAAATAATATTGCTGAAGAAGAAGAGCAATATGAACATGACGCCTCTTTTGATTATAAAGAATTATCAAGGGCTATGGAAAGAGCACTTTTATCGTTAACTAGAGCATTTACTAGAGTACAAAATCCAAATATTAGAAAAATAATCATTGAACTTGTCAGATCAGTATCGATACCTTGTGAATAATATTTAAATTTTCATTGACTTAGCATTACCAAAGTATTAATTTGTGTTAAGGTTGAGTAAATTCTGAACTGTTAACAATTATTGAAGATATTGGAGGAAGTTTATGAGTAAAAGTAAGGCTATCGAAAATAACGGTATTAGTAATACCAATAGTCCAAACGGTAAATATATGGTTCCAAGACCGGAAGGAGTAAAACCTACCTGTGTAGTAATTACTTATTCTGTAAGCAAGGATATTAAGGCTGCTCGTGAAGTATTGGATGAGCAAGGTACAAGTGTTCATTACATAATTGATAAGGATGGGACTCAAAAAGAATATCATAATGATTTAACAGATCAAGCTTTTTATGCGGGCAAGAGTAGTTGGAAAGGAGAAGTAGGTGTTAATAAGTTTGGTATTGGAGTCATGCTTATTAATAATGCAAAAAGTGATTTTCCTGAAGAGCAAATAGGGAAATTAAAAGAATTTCTTAAGGATGTAGCAGCAAGATATCCAAATTTAGATTTAAAACATGATTTAGTCGGTCTTGGTGAAGTAACTGTAAACCGAGAAGGAAATGCTCATATAGCTCCTGGATCAAAATTTCCTTGGAAAGAATTAGCTGAAGCTGGTTTTGGTAGATATTTTGAGACTACGCAAGAGCAAAAGAGTGAATTATTATTAAGTCTTGATAGTACTGGAGAAAAAGTTAATACTTTACAGGAAAATTTAAAAGAATATGGCTATGGAGTAGAATCCACAAGTACATTTGATCAATTTACTCAGCAAGCAGTTAGAGTATTTAATGATCGTTATGGTACAGGTTTACCAAACGAAGAGCCACCTGTAAGTTGGACTGAAGCAGGTCAAGATGTTCTATCGCAATTACTAGGGCAAACGGTATTAGAACAAACAGAAAATGCATAGTTTAAGAAATGAATTCCTTTTTCATTTTGCAAGCCTTGCTGCATGGGTACTGAATCGTCATTAAGAGGATGAATGGCTTGTTTAAGTCATTCCTGCGTGGATCGATTCCACCCCTGTCATCCCGCGACTTGATCGCGGGATCCGGTCTTTTTTAATTTTTTTCTGGACCCCGTGGCCAAGCCACGGGGTGACAGTCATTTTATGGATACCCGCTTTCGTGGGTATGACATTGAGTAAGACCGCTCTTAATTTGACACCCATGCACGGAGGCGGGAATTCAGTCACTAAAAAGTATAAACATACTAAATTTTTAAAATTAAAAGTTCAAATAATTTCGCTTTTTTTCTAGATTCCCGCTTCCGCAAGAATAACATCACTACAAATATTAAATTTTGTTAATTAATAATTAAAAAATTAACTATTAGCTTGCAGAAATTCAAAATATTATGTATAATGCTCGCACGACAAAATAATATTTAAACATAAAGGAATATTTATATGTTGAATCAACCAACAAATAATGCTAATTACAGACTTCCAGACAGTAGTACGGTTTTACATAATATAGCACGTATAGGGAATGTAAATAATGTTAGACTTTTACTTTCACAAGGTGCCTATGTTAATGCTTTAGATGCTAAAGGAAAAAAACCTATAGATTAGGCATCTAAACCAGAAATTAAAGAAATACTAACTGATTCCGCTAATGCACGCTCAACACTGCTTGAATTCAAAGCAGAACAAAAGCTTGCTGAGATGAAGAAAAATATTAAAAATGAGGATGATAAAAATAACATTATCAACGGATTAATTATGAATCCTGAATTTTATTCTGATATAGATGATGTTACAAGAGAGAAATTAATAGAAAAACTTTTTAATTATAATATTAACGATAATAATCCAGTAATAGTTCTGGTAGCAGCACCAGTAACAACCACTACTTCTAAAGAAATAGCTAAAATTTTATTAGACAAAGGGATAAGTTTTGAAGTTGAGCATGAATATCTATACTCACCTATACATTATACGGCAACAATAGGAAATAAGGAGCTTTTTACTTAAAAAAAATGTGGATGTTAATACTAAAGATGGAAAGGGACGTATACCTATACATTAGGCAACTTATTCTAAACAGCACAAAATAACTCAAATTTTATTACAACCCGACAGTGAAATTTATACAGTAGACAATTATGGCAGCGCACCTTTTTTCTATTTGCTACTAAAGCATGAATCAGGTCAAAATAAAACGTTACTGGACTTCTTTTTAAATAATAACGTTAATCTTAACATTAATGCGTGTGGTGAGTCAATTTTTAATCACGCACTAACATCAAGAGATAAATGGTTACTTGAACAATTAATATCTAAAGGTGCTGATATAGGACAAGGCGTTCTATTGCGTAATCCATTCGATCACAGTATAGCAGAACTTGTAAAGATAGGTGTTGATAAAGAAAAGATAGTTTATGCATTAAAAAATATAATTCTTATATTAATGAGCAATTAAAAATTAACACCATACAAAAATACTTGGATACAAAATCAGCCAACAATTATAAAGACATGGATATTAATGATTATAATTATGATTTACCGAATGAAGAAGGGTTTGCAAAAAATATACACGAAAAATTATTAAAAGATGTTATGCAACGTCTTAAAAACGGTGAAGATAAAGATAGCATTATTAATACATTAATTGAGATTAGTATTAATGAAGATACAAGAGCAAAGTTAATAGAAAAAGTTTTAAATTATAATGTTAATGCTAATAATCCTGTAGCAGCTCCAGCATTAGTTACTCCTGTAGCAACCCCTATAGTAGTAACGGCTCCATCAACTTCAACAGAATACAAGTTATCGGCTGAAGCGAAGACACGCCTTTACAATAGGGAAAATAAGGATGATATTATTAATTTCGCGCTTCTTTATTAGACTACTAACGAGAATTGTAAAAAGTGAGTTAATAGATTATATTTGTGAATATTCTTTCGGTACTGAATTAGCCGGACTAGCTGGACAGATAGGTGCAGATATTCAATTCTAATTTAAAATCTCTTTAAGTTCTTTTAAAGAAAAACCTGGTGGTTTTAGGTAGTCTAGTACTACCTTACCACTATCTAAGACTATAAGCCTTTTGCCGTAATTTACGACATCTTCTAAATTATGCGTGATCATAACGGAAGTTATCTTATGTTTCTCTATAATCTCTGCTGTTTTTTTCATCACTTCCAAAGAAGCTTTCGAATCTAAATTTGCCATATGTTCGTCTAGAAATAATATTTTAGGTGGATGGGCTATGCTAAGTGCCAGCAGTATAATCTGCTTTTCTCCACCGGAAAATTTACCTAATGGCTGTGAAAGTAAAGGCAAAAAGCGTTTAGGCGAACCTGTAAGCTCTAACAACTCGCTAATTGTTAACCGTTCATTACTAGAGAATCTACTTTCCCACAAAATGATATTTTCTTCAAGGGTTAGCTCGGTAAATAGCCTCTCTTCAGTTTTTTGTGTTAATGTAACTAATGTAGAAGCTTTTTGTCCTTTAGGTATTTTATCGATTCTGACTTGATCTAGACACACTTTCCCGCTAGTAGGTTTTAAATAGCCGGCAAGTATTTTAGCTAAAGTAGACTTACCGCTACCGTTATGACCCAATATTACAACAAACTCTTCTTTAGCAATATTTAAAGTAGTTTCAGCAATTATAGGTTCGGTTCTTTCTTTAACTTTGAACTGTATATTTTCTGCATATAAATAAGATTTCATAAAGCCTCTCTTTTTACAGAACTCAACGAAATAAACAATACTACCCCTAAAATAAGCTTAAGATTTATGGGATCGATGCCAATTCGGAGTAAAACGCCCAGAGCAATAAAGTAAAATAATAATACCTATCAAACAAGAAAATATCTCTTTAAACGCATTAAAATTATTAGCATGGATTAAAATATGACGCCCTATAACAATCGCACCGATACCGACTAGTGCCACCCCGAAACCCATATTAATATCGGCAAAACCATTTACTTGTGCAGATATAAGTACCGGTTAAAGCAGCCAAACAATTACTTATGCTAAAACCGACAGTACGGTAAAGCTCGGCAGATTTTCCTAAATTAATCAATAAATCTTTATTAAAACCAAAAGCACGAAGAAATAAACCGAGCTTACCTTTTAATAAAATTATAACTGAACATATAATAAGACAATTGATTATTACTAAAGGTATTAACCAATTTTCGAGATCTAATATAGATAATAGAGTCGGCGTACCAAGAACCGATATATTAGGACGCTGCATAATTTGTAAGTTAACCGAATAAAGCATCAAACTTGCAAGTATTCCGGCTACAAGTCTGTTAATGCGGTTATTCTTCTGCATAAACTAACTATACTGCCTATAATTCCGCCTGCTATTACGGCAAATATTAATGCAGGAAATAACCCAAATGAAAGGGGCAAACACTGCCGCACCAAGTACATAAGTACCGTCTACGGTAAGATCGGTAATTTTGAGAATCCGATAACTTATATACATCCCTAAAATAAGCGGCAGCATTATTAAGGATTGCTCAAGAGCAGTAACTAAAATGTTCATGTTACTACTCTTCAAGTTCTTTACGCGTGAAAGGAAGTACGGATAAATTTTTAGTAAGAATATCTTGTTTAACAAATGATTTAAGGTTAATAAATAAAGTTAAGTCTTTCATATCCCCAAATGGAATATCTTTCGGTTCTATTCCTTGTAAGATTTTTTTTTGCCATTAAACCGGCTTCTACGCCTATTTGCTTCTCTTGTACTCCTACCGCAATAGTTGCACCGCTAATTACCGAACCTTCATTAGCAGCAATTATCGGAATACGGCGTTTAAATGCTTCTTGCTTTAAAATATTAATCCCACTGACTATTAAATGATCTTTCAAAATTATAAAACTCTGCGTATTTTCAGGAGCATTTTTTACAGCCACAGGCATATCATTGAAATTTTGTATCATTACCGTGTGCAAAGAAATATTGTTTTTTCCAGCATATAATTTTAACATTTCTACTTCAGGTATAACTTTCTCGCCACTGCTATAAATTAAAGTGATATTCTATAAAAAAGGTAATTTACTAATGGTGTCAGTGATTTTTATCTCATCGTTAACACCGGTAACTAAAGGTAGGTTTTTACTATTAATCATAGCAGCAGCACAAACAATCGGTTTATTTGTTATATGAGAAATAACAGTTTGGCTGGCTGTCGTGCCTATTGGAATTAATTACATCAATATCCTGATCTGTTATTTGCTTTATAATGGCAAGTAAAATATTAGAATCAGCATGAGCATTTTTAACTATAATTTCTGCATCTATATCTTTTAGCGACTCTTTAATTCCTGATATAATCTCAGTCATTGCGGCATGTTCAAGTGGAACAATGACTACTACTTTTTTGTGATCCGCATAAACTGCAGCTGTGATGAATAAAACAAAAAGAAAAGAAAAAAATTTTTGAAAAATTATTAGAGATAAACATTTTAATATCCTGTTATAAATTATAATTTAATAATCAAAACTTAAATTTGCATATAGCAAACACATAAACGCAAAACATTATCTACGCCAACGCTAATTTTGTATTAAACTATATAACCTTTAAAGATATCATAAATATTTTTAACTGTAGAAATATAAAATAAAGATAAAAAACTTATCTTTCTTTGACTAGAAGCTAAATAGTCAAGAAAGCTCTACCTTAGAGGCTATCTGTAAATAAATTTTAAGGCTAATTAAATTATTTTTTACTGCAAATTGTAAGACTTTTTTGAAATATAAAGTAATATTCTTTCAAAAATCTTATCAATTTTCACTAAAAAAGCTCTTTAATTACCAATTAAAACTTATTTACAGATAGCCTCTTAATTTTTAATATTTAGCACCATTTTAAGATTATGTCAATAACCAATAAATAGTATTGCCTAAAAGAATTACTTGAGATAGCCTATACTTCGATGTCATGACCGCTTTTGCGAAACATTATTATTGCATAAAGTTGTTGCACGGCTACAAAAAACCTACTCGATGTCATCCCCACATAACATTGTTGCGTGGATCGAAAAATGCATTTGGTGTCATACCGTGGCTTGACCACGGTATACATAAAAGTAACTTAAAAATACTAAATTTTTAGTATTTTAAATTGGATCCCGCGATCAAGTCGTGGGATGATATTAGAGGTTAATGGATTCCTGCTTTCGCAGGAATGGTATAAGAATTAAGCAATATCGCCTGTTAGTTCAGTTTCAAAAAGATTAGCTGAATCATAAATTATTTGCTCTGCAGTTTCAGTCCAATAAGAGGTTGTTTTGATACTTTTCATATCAAATGTGGTATTTAGTTTTTCCTCTGTTTCTTTACTTGTTGCTACTTCCTTTAATATAATATCACTACCCGTGATTTTAAAACTAGGATGTAAAGATAAAAGTGTCTTGAATGCTTTATACTCTAAGGATTGTGTATCGTTGTTAAAAAATGCAGCAATACTTTCAATCTTTTTTGTAAAAGTAGGATCTTCAAATGTTCCTAATGAAGTAATTGGGGAGTGAAAATATAGAAGGTTATTATCCATGTGATATTTATATTCATCATAATTCTTTTTTAAAAAACCTTTGTATTTGTTGTAACTGTCTATAAAATTTTTATTTCCTGTTTTATTGTCTGAGTTAACTATCGCATCTTTAAGAAAGTTATTTACTACTTTATGATGAATATCATTTGAATATTTGAGTGCAAATATGGCTTTAGGTCTTACCTCATCAATATTAACATTATTAATAGTTAAAAAATTATTAGAGATATTATTAAAGGTTAGTGGTTTATTATAAGTTAATAAAGATTTAAGTATAATCTCTTTATTTACATTTAAATGCTCAAATGTCCAAACTTTTTCAGGAGGGTTATTGTTATTTACTATTATTTCTGCACTATGTTGAAGTAAAATCTCAATTAATTCTTGCTTTTCAATTGGTGTGATGGTTTGACTTTGCATTATGCTTGTTAAAGGAGTCAAAATTAGCATCAGCACCATTTTTAAGTAAAAGCTCGGCAGCCTTAATATTTGCATCAAATACTGAAGAATATAAAGGAGTAAAGCCGTAATGATTTTTTATTTCTAAATCAATATTAGTAGCATTTTGAAGTAAAAATTCCATTTTATCTATAGAATTAAATGATATGAGTTTATGTAAAATCGTTTGTCTGTAATTATCCTTAATATTAGGACTAGCATTATGTTCAAGTAATAATTTAGCTCTGTCCATATATCCTGTAAATAATGTATGGTGTGATGCTGTTTCTCCACGTGCGTTTTTGTGTTCGTCAAGATTAACACCTTTTTTTAATAAAGCTTGAACTTCGCTAAGCTCACCAAAAGCGAGTGTTGCGAATAGATTGTTTTCATGATCATTCATCATAGCTTTTTCTCTTTTTTAAATTAGTTGAAATTATTATTTTTATACAATTCCTAACTAATTCTTAAAAAATTGAAATATATAAAAATATTGGAATTGTCATTATACACAATATTTTTAATTTTTGCATAATAGTTAATTCTTAACTATTTATTAGATTTTGGATAAAACCAAACGAGGAGTAAACAGATTAGAAGACCGATATTTAAGAGTAGATTATACTCTGTCATAGAAATACCAAAGATTTTGATAGCGGGTTTCGTGCAGGACGTGATTGGCTGCGAGTAGAACATTTGTTTGATGTGTTGTATAGACAAGCCTTTCGGGATACGAATCATTGATGAACAAAGAGCACTTGGTTGTACTATGCCTCTTTCTACGAAGCTATGATAGGTTGATAATATGCAAGAGCTAAGGATAGTTAGGAGAATGAATATTAAAGTATACTTACTTAACTGTCGGATGATTAAAGCAGTTAAGCAAATTTTGATTAGGGTTAAATAGGGAAATCGTTCGTAAACGCATAAAGGACAGGGTGTATAATGGAATATATATTCAGCAATATAAGCGGTAGTAAGTGCTATTATAGAAATTGCAATCAGTCCTAAATGTAGAACTTTATAGCTATCTTTTCTGATGTAATTTATAATAGTATTAAATGGCATGGTTTTTTTGTTCTTAATGTCATTGCAAGCGATTGCCAGGAGCGTGGCAATCTCAGGAAGTTTTATGAGATTGCCAAGTCGCTTCGCTCCTCGCAATGACGGCGTTTAATTTGATATTTTACAAATAAATAAATTTAGTATATTGTCACTGATTATTAATTAAAGTGCAAGAAAAATCAATGTCAGAAATTTGGGAAGATGCTATTAAGTCAAACGCGTGGCCTTTTGTTGAGGCTAAGAAGATATTAGACAGCTTAAACGGTAAAATTCCTGAGAAGGGGTATGTATTATTTGAAACGGGTTACGGTCCTTCAGGTTTACCTCATATCGGTACTTTTGGTGAAAATGCCCGTATGGTGATGGTACAGAAAGCATTTGAGCAATTATCCGATATTCCGACTAAACTAATTTGCTTTTCCGATGATATGGACGGGCTTCGTAAAGTACCTAGCAATATCCCAAATCCTGAAATGGTGGCACAGTATATGGATATGCCGCTTACTTCTATCCCTGATACATTCGGTGAATGTGAAAGTTATGGGCATTATATGAATGCAAAGCTTCGCTCATTCCTTGATAAATTCGGCTTTGAGTATGAATTTTATAGCAGTACTAACTGTTATAAAGCTGGTATGTTTGATGAGATGCTGATAATGGTGCTTGAGAAATATGACGAGATAATGGAGCTAATGCTACCGACTTTTAGAGAAGAGCGCAAGGCTACCTATTCACCTTTCATGCCTATATGTCCGAAAACAGGTAAGGTACTGCAAGTACCTATAGAGAAATGGAATGCTAAAGCAGGCACTGTAACGTATAAAGACGAAGCCGGTAATTATATAGAAGTACCGGTAACGGGAGGGCATTGCAAATTACAGTGGAAGCCGGATTTTGGTATGCGTTGGGCTGCGCTTAAAGTCGATTATGAGATGTACGGCAAAGACCATTTGGCAAATGCTCGTCTTTATTCGGAAATTTGCCGAATCCTAGGAGGAAAGCCGCCGGTGCAGTTATGTTATGAGTTATTCTTAGATGAAAACGGTGAGAAAATATCAAAATCAAAAGGTAATAGTATTAGCGTTGATGATTGGCTTAAATATGCTCCTGTTGAAAGTATGGCATTATTTATGTATCAAAATCCGACTAGAGCTAAGCGTTTGTTTTTTGATGTAATTCCTAAAAATGTTGATGAATATATTACTTTTAACCAGAAATATCATTTAGAAGAGGATAGGGCAAAGCGTTTTGCAAATCCCGTTTATCACATCCATCACGGAAATGTACCGAAAATTGAGACTTTTGGAATTACCTATTCGTTGTTGTTAAATCTTACTTCTGTGTGTAATCCTTCGGATAAATCGGTGCTTTGGGGATTTATTAGCAAATATGAGCCAAAAGCAACTATAAATACTAACCCTTATCTTGACCATTTAGCAGAATTTGCTATAAGATATTATAATGACTTTATTAAAGCACATAAATCATATTTATCTCCTTCTGAAAAGCATAAGGTTATTTTGCAGGATATATTAGATATGTTATCTGATATAGCTGATCAAACCGAAGCTGAAGCAATTCAGAAAGCGATATATGATATAGGAATGAAAGCAGGATATGAAAATCTGCGTGATTACTTCAAAGATTTATATCAAATATTGCTTGGACAGAATGAAGGTCCAAGACTTGGGACTTTTATAAAGTTTTACGGGGTGCAGGAAATGAAAAAGCTGGTTGAAGAGCAGTTGTAGCCTATATATCATTCCCGAATGGGTATCTAAGCGTCATTGCGAACGAACGAAGTGAGTGTGGCAATCTCAGGAAGTTTGACGAGATTGCCACGTCGCTTCGCTCCTCGCAATGACGTTAAAATAAAAACTATTAACAAATGAATGAAATTTTTTGTAGTACGTTACCTATTTTTTTAATTACGCTGCTTGGTAGTATTATCAAAAATAAATGGTTAACTTCAGAAGAATTTTGGCGTGGTATTGAGAAATTATCGTATTTTGTACTATTTCCTGCCATGCTGTTTAATTACGTATCTACTGCCGATTTAAGTGTTGCATCCATAATTAAATTAGTAGTTGCTCTTATTATATCCACTATTCTTGTATCAATCGGTCTTATAATTTACCAAAAAAAATATAACATAGATAAAGTCCAATTTACTTCCATTTTTCAAGGATCGATTCGTTATAATAGCTACATTTTTTTTGGGGTAAGTAGCCCCTTGCTTGGTTCTAGCGGGCTTTCAATCGTTGCTGTTATTTCTTCTTATATGATTATTTTTACCAATATTTTATCGGTAATGATTTTCGCTTATTATATCCCTAATAAATCCGTTACTAATACTATTAGAACTAGTTTTGTTTTAATGATGAAATTAATTGTGCGTAATCCGTTAATTATTGCAAGTTTAGTAGGATTCGTTTTTAATTACTCAAATCTTGAATTACATTTAGGGCTTAAGAAAACGTTAGATAGCCTTTCTAATGCCGCTTTAGCTATCGGTATGCTAAATGTTGGGGCAGGGCTTAATTTTACTATTAGACAAGAGCTTTTACATAATGTAATGTTTACAAGCTTTGTTAAATTAGTTGCATTTCCTCTAGTTAGTGTAGTAGTACTATGGTTAATGTCTATTGACGGATTAGATAGATCGGTAGGAATATTATATAGCTGCCTTCCATGTGCGAGTACGGCTTATGTTTTATCTCGTCAACTTGATGGTGATCCTGATTCTATGGCGTCGATTATAACATTTACTACTTTTTTTTCGGTAGTTACTATATCAATTATTATGTATATAATGAGGTGAATTTACCACGTCATTGCAAGCGACTGAAAGGAGCGTGGCAATCTCAGGAATGTTGCCTGAGATTGCTTCGTCGACGCCTATTGAGTCTACTCGCAATGATGAAAAACCAAAACAAACAAATAAAACAGGAATTTCTAAAATGGATGAAATGAATAAAATAAATTATGCTGAGGCCCTTGAATATCATGAAAAAGATAAGCCTGGTAAGATCGCTATTTCTGCAACAAAGTCTTTAGTTACTCAGCAAGATTTATCACTGGCTTATTCCCCAGGGGTTGCAGCGCCTTGCCTTGAAATTGCTAAAAATTTAGAGGATGTATATAAATATACTGCTCGCGGTAATTTAGTTGCCGTAATCTCTAACGGTACTGCCGTACTTGGGCTTGGTAATTTAGGAGCTGCCGCTTCAAAACCGGTGATGGAAGGTAAAGCGGTACTATTCAAAAAATTTGCTGATATTGATGCAATTGACTTGGAAGTAAATACGGAAGACCCTGAAGAATTTATTAATGCTGTGAAGTATCTCAGTTATAGTTTTGGGGGTATTAATCTTGAAGATATTAAAGCTCCGGAATGTTTTATTATAGAAGAAAAATTAAAATCTTTAATGGATATACCGGTCTTTCATGATGATCAGCATGGAACGGCGATTATTACCGCCGCAGGGCTAATAAATGCTGCGTATCTTACTAATCGCAAGCTTGAAGATTTAAAAATCGTAGTTAACGGAGCAGGTGCAGCAGCTATTGCTTGCATTGATTTATTAATTGCTCTTGGAGCCAATAAATCAAAGATTATTGTATGTGATACTAAAGGCGTTGTTTACAAAGGACGCCTAGAAGGTATGAATAAATGGAAAGAGCTATATGCAAGTGATACCAAGTTTAGAACTTTAGCGGAAAGCTTAAATAACGCTGATGTATTTATAGGGTTATCGGTAAAAGGGGCAGTAACTAAAGATATGGTGAGTAGAATGGCAAGTAATCCGATTATTTTTGCTATGGCTAACCCTGATCCAGAAATTACTCCGGAAGATATAAAACTTGTGCGCGATGATGCGATTATAGCAACAGGGCGATCTGATTATAATAATCAGATTAATAATGTTATGGGATTTCCTTATATTTTTAGAGGAGCATTAGATGTAAGAGCTAAGACTATTAATACGGAAATGAAAATGGCTGCAGCAAAAGCCATTGCAGATTTAGCCCGTAGACCTGTACCGGAAGAGGTGTATAAAGCTTACTCAGGGCGTAAGATGGTTTTTGGTAAGGAATATATCATTCCTGTACCGTTTGATCCTCGTTTAATTACCGTAGTAGCAGCGGCGGTTGCCGTTGCTGCAATAGAAAGCGGCGTTGCTAGGGTTAAAGATTTTAGTATAGGTAAATATAAGAAAGAATTAGGTAGCAGATTAAATCCTACTGCTAACTATATGAATTTCTTAGCTGAAAAAATTCATAATGCACCGCTTAAACGGATTGTTTTTGCTGAAGGTGAAGAAGAAGAAGTAATTTCTGCCGCTCTTATGATGCGAGACAAGAAATACGGTCATCCGATTATAATTGGTCGTGTTGAACGAATTGAGGCTATGTTAAAAAAGATAGGTCAAGATATTAGCTTAGACGGAATTCAAATAATGAATGCGGCCTTAAGCGATAGTTTAGAGAAATATACTGATTATTTATATAAAAGACTTCAGAGAAAAGGTTATTTATACCGTGATTGTGCAAAGCTTGTTAAAACTGATAAGAATATTTTCGCTGCTTGTATGTTAGCATGCGGTGACGGTGATGCTCTTTTAACCAGTGTTACGAAAAGTTATATCGATAGTTTAGAAGATATCATGAAAGTCATTTCACCAAAAACTAATCGTAGCATTCTTGGCTATTCAATTATGATTGCTAAAGATAATAATATTATTATTGCCGATAATTGTATTACAGAATATCCAAACAGCTGGGAACTTGCACAAATAGCAACCCAAACTGCAGAAATTGCTAAAAATATGGGAATCACGCCTCGTGTTGCACTTCTTTCTTTTTCAACATTCGGTAATTCTTCTAAGGCAAAAACAGCTCGTATTCGTGAAGCAGTAAATATACTAGATAATTTTAGCAAAGACAAAGAAGAGCTGAGCGGCATGAAGGTAGATTTTGAATATGACGGAGAGATGTCGGTTAAAGTGGCTTTAGATAGTGATTTACGTAAATTATATAAATTTTGTAGATTATCAGGATCTGCAAATGTATTAATTATGCCTGGTTTAAATTCAGCTGCTATTTCTACTGAGTTGTTACAAGAATTTTCGTCAAACAGCTTTATAGGTCCTATAACAAACGGTTTTGAAAAACCCGTTCAAATACTTCAAGCTACAGCAACAGCTAATGAAATACTAAAAATAGCAACTTTTGCTTGCGTTGAAGCTATAAAAGAGGTTTAATTACTATATCTTTAAAATCAATTAACTTGTGAGAGGTAAAGTGGTGTCGATTACAGAACTTCATAAAAATATACAAAATATACAAGAAATTACAAAAAATTTACGAAAACATGATCCTCAAATACCTGATACCAGTAAAAAACCGTTAGCTTCTAGAGAAAATTTTGAAGATCTAATACATTCTGATTTAGGAAAGCCTGTACGAAATAAACCGCTTTCTTTTGATGAAGAGTTAAAGAAAAAAGTTCAAAGCAGACAAGTAAAGGATTCTTTCGAGCAGCAAACAAAGAGTACAGAAGAAAAAATAGATAATCATGCAAAACGTATAGAAGAATTAAAGCAAAAACAGAAAGAACTAGAAGAGAGGAAAAAGGGGCTTGAAGAAAAAAAAGCTAATTCTAATATTACTAGAGACGAAAGATGGAAAATCGCTGCAGAATTAGAAGCTATTAATAATCAATTTAAGGCTATAGAAAAAGAACATAATACTATTAATAGTGCTTCCGATAGAGAAAAAAAGTTTGATAATAAAAATAAACACTTAACTTCTACAAAAAGAGAGCCGACAGCTGCAGATTTACAGCAACAAGGAGCATTAGCAGCTATAAAACGTATGAAAGAAGAGAAGATACAGCAGCAGCAAGCAGAAGCTGTTAATCAATCTTCAAAAAATACTCCAACTATGCCTAGTGGTACTATACCGATGCCGTCTCTAATGCCTGGAAGCGGTATTCCTATTCCTCCATCGCCTCCGCCACCACCTATATCAATTCCAAAAACTATAAAAAAAGAGGCAAAGGATATTGGTAAACAAATGCCTCAAGGAGGAGATAAGCATAAAGAAGAACTAGCAAAAGCTATGAAAGCACGAAGAGAAAAAATAGAAAAGCAAAACTCAGGAAGAGGAAGGTAATTATTATAGTATCATAATGGCTCTTTTTTCAAATTTTATCATAAAATGAGCTGTTAGGCTCTATGAAGATTTCTAAGAAGATTTAATTTTGGTTATTTTTTGCTGCAAATTATAAGGTTTTTTTGAAATAGGAGTAGCTATTCTTTCAAAAATCTTATTAATTTTCGCTAAAAAATACCTCAAAATAGCAAATCAATTGGAAATCTTCATAGAGCCTAGCGAATTAGAACGATTTTACAATTTAATTGCAGTTTAGTCCAAATTTTATCTGCAGTATATATAGGATAGCCTGTAATTAATCCTAGGCTAATGCAAGCTCTGTCACCAAGAGATAGGCCAAATTGTTCTGTTTCTTTCTTTAAGCGTCCAATTTCTATAGCTTGATCAAAATCTAAGGCTACAATTTTATTTATTGAAGCTGAGATCATTTCTTTACTTTGAATAAAAGATATGTTCAATTTTTTATCTAGTTCAGCTACTACTTCTGCTATATTTACTGTAGACATAATAGATAACGGTAATACTTCTTCGACCTTGTCACTACCAGTTTCTGAGTTAAATAATGCAAGTAAAGCAGATGAATCTAAAATATATTTATTCATTATTAAATTCCTTTCTTCTTGATTCAATTAAAGAGTCAACTAATGATATGTTATCTTTATTTCTAGATTTTACTAATGCTTGAAATTCTTTAATTTTATTTTTTAGAGGAATCAATGTTAATTCTTTATCAAGTATTAGCATTAACTGATCTCCTGAAGCAAGATGTAATTGATTACGAATTTTTGCAGGAATATTTATTCTGCCATTTTCAGATATAGTAACTTTATATTCTAAGTGCATATTTTTAAAACGGTTAAAAATTGAATATATACCAAATATAAAATATTATAATTAAAACTACAATAGTAAAATAAATATAAAAGATTTCTATATTGAAATTATGCTGTAGTTGTTCCTATTTCAAAAAAGTCTTATAATTTGTAGACAAAAAGAGTAAAAATAGATTAAATTAATTTTCTTTCACACAGCCTAAATAGTTGATATCATATGATGTTGCCACAAAAAGAAAATATTATATGTCTAATTCAGCTTTTTTAGTTGCATTTTTTACAACGATTATCCGTTATTATGATTATGCTCTATTCGGTTTATCGGCTAGTATTCTTGCACAAAATTTCTTACCTAATATAGAGCAGGATAAACAACTACTCGGTTTTTTTGCTATTCTTAGTGCAGCCGTTATAGTACGACCTTTAGGGTCCTTAATTTTTGGATTTATCGGAGATAAATACGGGCGTACTAAATCTATCAAGATATCAATGTGCATGAGTAGCATTTCTACCGGATTAATTACTATTACTCCTTCCTTTGAGATAATAGGTATTTTTGCTACGGTAATACTAACATTATGTCGAATGGTTTTTTTAGCAAGCCTTGCCGGAGAAGTTGACGGAATAAAGGTTTATGTAGCTGAAAAAACAGGAAATAATCGGAAAAATTTAAATATAGGAATAGTTTCATGCTGTAGCCAAATAGGTGCATTACTTGCGGCTATAGCTTATTATTACGCTAGTAATTCCGATATCCAATATTTATGGCGTTTTAATTTCTTTATTGGTGCAATATTTGGTTTATTTGCTATTTTGATGAGAAATTTTTTTAAAGAAAGTAGCGAATTTTTAAGAACGTCATCAAAAAGTACCTTGCGGCAAATTATATGGAATAATAAACTATCCGTTATAATAGCATTACTAATAAACGGTGCTATTGGAGGAGTGTATCACTTTTTAGTAATTTTCTTAGGAGTTTTTTTAACAAAAATAGCTTTGATAAATCATCCTGAAATAAGATTTATGAATATAGCTCTTACTACTACCTATGGAATATCAGCTGTTTTTGCAGGGCTGTTTGCCGATAAAATAAACCCTTTAAGACAGATTACATGGGCTTTATTTGCCAGCATTATTGTTACTTTAGGAATGCAAATAATGTTATACAAACAAATATTTAATATTCTCTGTCCCGTTATATTAATAGGACTTGCAGCATTTTATACAGTACCGCTACAAATTATTGTTCAATCCTTATTTAAGACTAATGTTAAAATGAGGCTTTATAGTCTATCACATTCTTTTGGATGTATTATTCTATCCTCAACTACTCCTTTCTTTAGTATGTTGTTATGGCAAAATTTTAAGTCACTATCTCTAACTTTAAGCTTTTTCATATTTTTGCTTATAATATTAATGAGTACAGTGTTGGTTTTACGTAGGATGTCATCCTCACAAAAGTAAAGCCTTGTTGCATGGCTCGAAAAACCTACTCAATGTCGTCCCCGCGAAAGCGGGGATCTAGAAAAATAACTTCAATATTGATACAGAATTTACATATTTGACAAAATAAACACATAAAAAACTTGTTTTTTATGTGTTTTACTGGATTCCTGCCCCCGCGGGAATGACATAAACGAGCCATGCAACAAGACCCAAAAACAAGAATAACATCAATTGCCTTAGATATTTCTTCCGTCTTTACTGCAACCTGTAGGTTTTATGCTAGGACTACTTGAAGATTTGGAGCTTTGCTGTGCTTGTGTTCCAATTTGCTTCGCTTTTTTTGCTATTTGTACGAGGTCTTATTAGCTCATTCTCTTTCCCTGTACCTTTCTGTTTTTCTTCCTCCCATTTATCCCATTCCGCCGGTGATGTCCAGTATCTTGTTATTTTACTATCAAAGCCTTTTTCAAATTTGTTTATTAAATTTTTGGTGCTATTCTTTTTAATTTCTTTACCTCGATTTTCAAACTCAAAATTTTTCTTAGGAGTTATATAGTCAGATTGAGTATTTTCATGTTGTTTTTCTACAGTCTGTTTCTTTTCTTCTGTCCAGTATTTTTTGATTTTGCTGTCAGAGTCTGCTTCAAATTTTGCTATTCTATCTTTTATACCGGTCACTGCTCCTATAGATATTTTAGGTTGATCTTGGGTTGATTGCTTAATATGTTTCGGAGATGTATTTTTAGATAATTCA
This sequence comes from Rickettsia gravesii BWI-1, assembly GCF_000485845.1. NCBI lineage: Bacteria > Pseudomonadati > Pseudomonadota > Alphaproteobacteria > Rickettsiales > Rickettsiaceae > Rickettsia > Rickettsia gravesii. Next base: position 39,406 of record NZ_AWXL01000010.1, read on the forward strand.
TGAGTCAAAGATTCTGAATTAGATAAATTCTTTTGAACTTTTTCTATATTGGAATTTAAATATTCTATTTCGGGTCCTTTATATTCTATTATATTTTTTAATGTGGTATTAATTTCTACAAAAGATTCTTTAATCTCTTTATTAAATTTATCATCATTATTACTTATCTTACTACAATTAGTAGAAATTTTTTGAAGTTTATCTAATATATCATTAATTCTCTCATCTTGTTGAGAAGTCGATACCATACTTGCTAAAAATTCACTTCTTCCTAAATTTCTATTAACATTACTTCAATATAGAGGTATGGTAGAGGCTTTAGTATAATCTTGTGGAAATTTATCGATCTCTTCGTTAAACCTCTTTAAGAACTTTATTGTATCATCGAATATAGGATGAGTATTCCAGGAAAGAGCAGGAGGAGTCGGTATTGCTTCCTGCATTGGATGAGTTATTGCCTCAACTTGTTTCGGGAATGTATCTTTAGATAGCTTTTCATTTTGTAGCTCAGATATATAATCATCTACTGCTTCTTTTAATTTATCTAAAACAGCACTATTTTGGGAAGGAGGCAGCATTCCGGTGTCATCCCACTCTAAATCAGTATCAGTAGTTAGCACTCCAGTATCATCCCGCTCTAAAGCGATATTATCGCTTCTACGCTCCTCACAAGGATCAGTTAGCTTATAGTAATTTTTATTTAATAAACGAGGAACACGTGAATTGTCGCTCTTTTCATATTCCTTAATTTCTTCAAATATACCTAGTGTCTTATAAATATTATCTATTTTTTCTTGAGTAAGTCTTTCATTGCTTACTTCTTTTTGTTGGATAGATTTTTGTAGTTCTTTTGTTGCCGTTAACTTATCTTTTGCTGTATTTGAATTTGATATATTTTTAAATTTATTTGCTAATTCTTCAGATAATATATCAATCTTGTTATTGTTATTACTTCCGGCATATAAGACTAGAGCCTCCTTTATATTTTGCGAGATATTATCTGCATGATCTATTAACAACATCTTATATTGTAAATCTAATTCGCTTGAATTATTAGTATTACAGAAGTAATTTTTATTTACTGATATACTTTTGCTGAGTATATTTTTAGACGCTTCTATAAGTTCTTTTTCCCCGGTCTCTTCTTTATTTTTTAACTTCTCAAATAAATTTTGTAAACCATCTGAAAAATCCCTGGCATTATCAAGGTATAAAAATTTACTTCTTATAATCTCTTGTGCTTTTTGATTGGAAGCTTGTTGCACTTTTTGTTTCTCTTGTATTACTCCTAGAATGATATTTTTATCTAATGAATTAATCACATCATAAAAATTTTTCATTTCATCTAATTTTTCTCTAGGCTCTTTTATTTTTTGTAATCTCTCTCTTAATTCTTGAAATTTATCCCATTCATGTTGTTCAAGAAAAAATCCTTCTATTTTTGTATTTTTAGTATTAGGGCTTTCTCCGCTACTCAGGATTTTATTTCTAGTTGCCTGTAATCTAGATGGTTGATGAGAGTTGATATTATTAATCAAATCTAAAATTTCTTTTGATGTCTTATTAAATTCTTCATTATTAGTTGGATTTTTGATTGTTTCTTGAACTGCTTCCCTTAACTTGATTATTTCTTCTTTAAGGTTAAGCTCTACTTTTTGTTGACCGTGTGTTATAGCTTGTTCGTTTTTTTGTGAGGTAAGTACTTTTTTATCTTGCTGTATATTTAAGCTCTTTTTCCCTACTTTCTGAACAACTTCTTCCATCAATTGCAATAGATTAATATTGTCCTTTATTTCTAGTTCTTGCTCATTAGTGATCGGTAATGAATTACTTAGTCTTAATAATGCTGAAAAATCTGAAGGGGATATTAGGACATCAAGTTGAGCCTTTGTGTTTCTACCTTTTCCGTCTTCCTTAAAGCCTTCAACTTTACCAATACTAATAGGTAGATTTTTTAAATAAATTTCTTTACTAGCACCCTGTATATTTTTATCATTTGCTACTTTGAAGTTAGCTTGTTGCTGAGAAACATACGGTCCCCTAGGGTCTATTTTGTTTATTAGAGCTTCTATAAAATTAGTTGTACGTGTTATAGCTAGTTTATCTGTTTCTAAAATATTATTTAAATTAGTATTTTTTATTAAATAAAGATTTCTTATTAGCCGGTCTAATTCATTCTTATGTTTCATAATTTCCCTCTATTAATAAAAATAAACCAAAATGTAATACCAATTTATGTTTAATTAACAATACTAATAATTAGTATTAATTCAATATTTTAAATCTTGTTGCATTTGTGCTTCAATAATATAATTTTATCATTTATTTTATCGTCTCAATGAGTTTTTTAACTCCCTCGACTGATTTATCAAATAGTGCTTTTTCCTCTGCGGTTAACTGTAGTTCTATTACTTTTAGAACACCTTCTTTACCGATCATAATAGGCACTCCGACATATAAATCATGTACGCCGTACTCACCTTGTAAATGAGCGGCACAAGTTAGAATCTGACGTTTATCTTTTAAATATGACTCAAGCATTTCTATTGCTGAGGCTGCAGGAGCATAATAAGCAGAACCTGTTTTAAGTAATGCAACAATCTCACCACCGCCGTTTCTAGTACGATCGATTATTTTTTTAATATTTTCATTACTTGATAAGCCCATTTTTATCAAGTCAGGTATCGGTACGCCTGATATTGTAGAATATCTTGCAAGAGGTACCATAGCATCGCCGTGACCGCCGAGAACCGTGCTATTAACATTGCTAACCGATACTTTAAACTCTTCAGCAAGAAAAAGATTAAATCTTGATGAGTCAAGTACTCCTGCCATACCGATTACTTTATTGTGAGGCAATCCGCTTTCTTTAAGCATGACATATACCATAACATCAAGTGGATTGGTAATTACTATTACAAAGGCATCAGGAGCGTATTTTTTAACATTTGCTGCAACCGTTTTCATAATACCGGTGTTAATGCTAATTAAATCGTCTCTACTCATCCCTGGTTTTCTTGGTAAACCGGCAGTAATAATTATGGCATCAGATCCTTCAATATCTTTATAGTCGTTTGTGCCTTTTATTTTGATATCAGACCCAGCTATTGTACCGGCTTGCATGAGATCCAATGCTTTTCCTTGTGGTACTCCTTCAGTCACATCAAATAACACGATATCGCCGAGTTCTCTAAGGCTAATTAAGTGAGCAAGCGTACCACCTATGTTACCGCTACCTATTAATGAGATTTTTGGATTTTGTTTCATTACTCCCTCTACAAATATTAAATATGTCTATTACTATATTACAAATAGATTCAAGAAAAAAGAATTTTTAAATTATATTGTTAATTGGTTAATTCATAAAAATTAACCATTCACATTAACTTTATTAAAATAGATTAATATAATGCTGAGTCGAAAATACCATGAAACATGGAATTTTAATAAAATAACTAAAAAAAATAATTATGCCTAAAATTTCTAAGTTAATAAATATTTTTAAATCTTGTATAGGAAAGGGGAGTAATGCAAAAGAATGTAAAACCGCTCCAGAAATGTTTCATGATTTACGCATTAGTATTAACAATAGTCTTAATAGTAAAACAGTAAAGATGTTAGTTTTGATACGGTAGATAGCCCAGAAAACAAAAGTACCCTACATTATGTAACTGACTTAGCAGACCTTAAAGAGTTACTGCAAAAAGGTATTGATCCTAATATACAAGATGGGAATGGTGATACTGCTTTAGAGGTTACAGGTAATTTTAAAAAAGCCAAAATGTTACTTGAATATGGTGCTACGGTGAATGACTATAAACAGATGGGTGAAGTATTACATTACTGTGGTCGTAACTCAGTAGAAAACAAAATTATTCTTTCACTATTAAGGCATAACAATGCTAATACTAATTTTACAAAAGTAAATTTAGTAAGACAATGTAAAGAACCGTATGAAGAGGCAGAGCGGTTAATAAAACAAATTGAAAAAATAGAGGGCTTAATATATCAAAGTAAAGCAGTAGAGACGTTAAGAGTATATGTTGACAGATTACAGAGCTTAAAAAATAAATATGAAAAAGCAAAGGATAGTAGCCAAGCTGTTTTAAAAATAATATTAGATTATATTAAAAATCAATAGAGTGATGGTTTAAAAGCTCAACTTAGTTATTACTTGTCAAAATCTAGGGTTAAGCGAAGATTATTCGGAAGTAGCTCAAGAAAATGCAGTATATAAGTGCTTGGATGAGGCTTTTGATTTGCTTGATCAAGGATTAATAGGAGAGGATGTTCAAAATACAGTAGTTTGATTCATAGCATCAAGCAATTTTTGAAAAGCACTGGTCATTCCTGTTCAGCATTGTATGCATGGATCGTTTTATGTCATTCCCGCGTAGGCGGAAATCTAGTAAAACCTATAAAAAATTTGTTTTTTTTAGGTTTATTTTTTTAATAAATAACTTCTATATCGATATTTGAAGTTATTTTGCTAGATCCACACAATAATGCTAAGCTAGGAATAACATCGTACGCCTTTTCTGAGTCATGCAACAACGCCTACGTAGCTCATGAAGATTAGGTTATCAACGCAAGCAAGCCTTCGCAGGAATGGATATCCTTATCAATGTTGTATCATCTTATTATAATATTTCGATAAAACTTTCACGCCATATAGCCATAATAGACATACGATAATAAAACTAAACATTAATAAACCGGCTATGTCGTTATGTACGGCGTTCGGGAAAATACTAAAGGATATGAATTGAATAATAGCACCTATTGATTTACCGATTTTAGTACCCATAACATCAACTGCAGCTTTACCTTTGGTCTTCATTTCACTATCGAGCGGAATATATACCATTTCTTTAGTAGCATCAAAAAGTGAATATTTTACAGATTTAGAAAGTATATGCCAAAGTCCGCCGATAAAAACTATAACGACAAGCGGCGCACTATGGCCGAGAGTGTTTACGATATTTCCTAGGTGATTTTCAAAAACCGTGAATGAAAAGAACATAACACCTGCTCCAAACATCATAATCGGTGTTATAATAGCTCCCCAAAACCAGCCGCATATTCTAATTAAACTACTGCCTAAAAACGCACTAACTAACGTGAGTACTCCCGTCCAAAAAAACACTTTACCGTGATAGGCTATAAAATCCTTTGTAGCGGGATAGAGTTGCTTTACTTTGGACATCCATAATCCTTCTATTAGGCTAATACTCATAGAATAAGACATTACAAGAAGACAAATAAAACCGAGATATCTAGAAGTTAATATTACTTTTGCACTTTCGACCAAGCTTAATTTTAATATATCCGTTCTTTGGTTTTTAAATTTAATATTTTTGTCAGCTTCTACGACTGATTTATCAATAAGTTTATGAAGAGCTAGACAAATTAATCCGGATATTAAAATAACCGTAATAAATGATTTTAAAAGAATTTCATTTGTATCGTTTAGATGAGAAAATAAAGGTAATAAGAAATGCTTACTTTTAGCAAAATAAATAATTATGGTTCCTGAGATGAGTAAATTAGTTTGTCCGAATAAAGTAAAAAATGAGTAAAATCTTGGTGCTTCTTCGACTTTAGTAATTTTATTTGCAAGCTGCCAATATAAAAGAGTAAAGACTATAACCGGCCATAACTCTCCCATAATATAAAATAATACCAAACTCCACTGTCCCCAAATTATTAAAAACCATTTTAAGTGAGGAAGAACAGTGATATAGTGCTTAATTAATTCGGGATCGGGATGAAAAAACTCTCTGTACGGAAATAAAATAAAACCAAAAATTGCGAAGAAAAATAAAAAAGTACCGGTAATTATCCTAAAAACTTGCTCTGTTGTCATAATATTACAGAGTTTAGAATAAAAAATAACAAATAAAATTCCCATCGGCATTTCGCCCCAAAGTTTGATAAAACTCAATACTTCCGAGCTAATTAAGGTAACAACAAAACTATCTTTAATACTACGAACTAAGTTTTGATTAAGTAGAATAAAAAACATTAGTAAAGCCATCGGGATGAACTTGGTTAATTCATACGATCTAATCGGCCATACTATATGCCTAAATTTACTGTTTCTGGCTTTATTCCAAATTGTGAAATTAGAATCTACGCTATCCATTGATTTACTATGAGCTTATTTTTTTAGTACCGGATAGTTTTTAAAAATGTTATGTTTTTGCAAGGCTTAGAGCTTTATAGGTCATGCCCGCATATGCGGGCATGACCTCAAACGCTTTTCAGAAACTGTCTGGCTATATTATTTTTTATGCACCCTAGACTATAATAAAAACTATGTCAAGATTTTTTAAAATAGTCTCATATATTGTTGTTAATTACACTTGTTATACTCAATCGCTGCTTTAATAAACTGAATAAATAACGGATGAGCTTCAAAAGGTTTAGATTTAAATTCCGGATGAAATTGTACTCCTACGAACCAACGCAGTAGAGGTAGTTCAATTATTTCTACAATCTCTTCATCTTTTGAAAAACCGCTAAATACTATTCCGTGTTTTTCAAAAATATTTTGAAATTCATTATTAAATTTATATCTATGACGATGTCTCTCATTTATTTCAAGGCTTTTATAAGCATTAGCTGCAATGGTACTTGCGACCAAACTACAAGGATAAGAGCCGAGTCTCATAGTCTTTTTTACATTTTCAATTATTATTTTTGAGTCTTCACAGTTTTTATTTATTTTCTCAATAATTTTTATACCGTCTACTTTAAATTCTTCCGTTACTGCATCTTTAATACCGATTAAATTCTGAGCTATTTCGATCGTCGCAAGTTGCATACCGAAACATATTCCAAAAAAAGGTATATTATTAGTACGGGCATATTTTATTGCTATAATTTTTCCTTTAGTTGCCCGTTCTCCAAATCCGCCTGGTACTAAAATCCCATCTATATCTAATAATTTTTTATTAATATTCTCTTCAGTTAGATTTTCAGCATTTATCCATACTAAATCAATTTTGTATTTGTAATAAATACCTGCATGATCAAGTGCTTCGATTACTGATTTATAAGCATCTTTTAATTTATGATATTTAGCTATTATAGCGATTCTTACTTTTGAATTAGAATCTTTTAGCCTATTAATTATATCATACCATTTATCTAATTTAGACGGCATGACATTAATATTAAAAAATTTTAATACTTTATTGTCAAGACCTGAATTATGATATGCAATCGGTACTAAATATATATTTTTTTGATCTATTGCCGGAACAACATACTCAGATTCTATATTACACAATAAAGCTATTTTATCTATTTCGCCTTTTGAAATGTTACGTTCTGCACGACACACTAGTATATTAGGTGAAATACCTATAGCGCGTAATGCTTTAACTGAGTGTTGGGTAGGTTTTATTTTTAATTCACGGACGGTTTTAACATAAGGTAATAATGTTAAATGAATAAATAAACAATTTTCGCTTTTTAATTCGTTACCAATTTGCCTTATAGCTTCAAAAAACGGTAGACCTTCAATATCACCGACTGTACCGCCTATTTCACAAATAATAAAATCAAAACCCTTGGTGTTTGAAAGTATAAAATCTTTTATTATATTTGTAACATGCGGGATGATTTGAACAGTAACGCCGGCGTAATTTCCTAAACGTTCATCTTTAAGTAATTTTGAGTATATCGCACCCGTTGTGATGCTATCAAATTTGCATGCAGAAACTCCAGTAAAACGTTCATAATGTCCAAGATCTAGATCGGTTTCTGCTCCATCATCGGTTACATATACCTCACCATGTTCGTGAGGATTCATAGTTCCCGGGTCAATGTTAAGATAAGGGTCTAGTTTTCGTACACTTACTCTAAAACCTTTCGCTTGCAATAGCATAGCAAGAGATGCTGCCGTTAGACCTTTACCGAGTGATGAAACAACGCCGCCGGTAACAAAAATGAAATGTACCATTATTATAAACCTAGTTTACTAATATTTTCGTAAAATTTTACTGCTTTTTTTAAGTCTTCTTCCGTATCTACGGAAATAGGAACATTCTCAACTAAACATGTACCTATAGTCATGCCGTTTTCAAGGACACGTAATTGTTCTAAACGTTCTGTTTTTTCTAAAAAAGTTGGCTTAAGAGATACAAATTTTTCTAAAGCGTTTTTGCGAAAACCATACATGCCTACATGATATAAAAATTCTTCTGCACCGTTTGGAATAAGACTACGCGAAAAATACAATGCTGTCCCCGCCGAATCAACCGCTACGGTAACATTACTACTAGCTTCCACTGATTCTCTATCTGCTTTTACTATCGGTGTAACAATATCGTATTCGCTGTTTTTTAAATATTCTATAATTTTCAAAATAGAGCTAGGTTCAATGAAAGGCATATCTCCCTGTACATTAACTATGTAATTAATGTTTTGATTATTTGGAATTAATTTAAAAGCTTCATAAGTACGATCAGTACCGGTTGGGATAGCGCTATCCGTGAATATTACTTTTCCTCCGACTTTTTTAATAACGCTTGCTATCTCTTCCGAGTCGGTCGCAACATATGTATGCTCAAGGCCCGCTTGATTTACTTGTTTGAATACCCGCTCGATTAAAGTTATAGAGCCGATAAGCTGCAGCGGTTTTTGTTTAAGCCTAGTTGAACTTAGCCTTGAGGGGATAATTATAGCCACGTCCTGATGCTGCATAAACTTCCTACATTTAAATTAAAAAATAATTGTTGACAGACTAGCTTTTTTCGACGATAAAGTAAAACATAATTTTTGAATATATGCAATATATTTAAGAGCTCGTAGCTCAGTCGGTAGAGCATTTGACTTTTAATCAAAGGGTCCCGGGTTCGAATCCCGGCGAGCTCGCCATACTTCTACACTGTGGGTTTGTAGCTCAGCTGGTTAGAGCACACGCCTGATAAGCGTGAGGTCGGAAGTTCAAGTCTTCTCAAACCCACCATTCAATCCGCTACAACAATAAAATCTGTATTATCATAATTATAAATCAAGGTGATCATTTATTAATATTGCTAAGTTAGGATGATATTGTCAAGCTAAGGTTTAGATTATGAAAAAATACAAATTTACTGAAAAAGAACAAGAAATACTAGATTATTTTGAACAAGATGAGCTTTGAGAGTTATCTAAAAAAGAACTAGAGAGCCAAAAAAAATATAGCTAAAATTGCCGCAGCTAATTTTTTTAAAAAATCGGAAAGAATTAATATTAGATTGTCGTTATACGATTTAAATCATATAAAAAGAATTGCAGCACAAGAAAGAATGTCTTATCAAACTCTTATTGCTAGTGTTTTACACAAATACGTGTCCGGATATTTAAAATTAGATAAGCTTAGTTAATCAATACTTTTTTTATATAAATAACATTTTTTCTCAATGAGTCTTTTAGAGGTAGAAAAAGGTTAGAGGGTAAATTATCAAGAGCAAACCACTACCAGCTTTCTACTTTATGAGGCTCAAGATTCTGTAATTCATGCTCATTTAAACAATGAGCTTTAAGGAAAATCAAGACGTAATGCTTTTGTTCTTTTTCAAAAATATCGTTAGTCACCGCTATCAATTGTGGGTTTTCAATGATCAGATTTGTTTCTTCTAAAACTTCACGGGTAACACATTCTTCAAATGTTTCTCCAAATTCTAAATGTCCACCGACAGGAGCATAACTAGACTCACCATGGGAACTAATACGTTTACCTAATAAAATTTCATTCCTATTATTAAAGATTAAAATACCGATACCGATGCGTAGGTGGTTAGTCATATCTAACTATTAACTCTGGATTGACTTATTAATATCGTATGTTAGCTTCTAAAGCAAATAAAAAAATATTGCTTATTTAAATACCGTGAGCTATTTGTAGATTATATTTAATATTTACCTGTAGTTATGAATTCTACCAATCAATTACAAAATAATAGCTTAACTAATTCTTGGCTTAAGCTTGGTATTTTATCCTTGGGATTTGCGGGTTTATATTCAATTATTTTGGTGGTACTACGTACCCCGCAATTATCAAGCTTTTTCCCAAATCCGCATATTTTCAAATCTGCTTTAATTATTCATGTTAATTTATCGGTATTGATTTGGTTATTGTCCGTTACGGCTAGTGTTTGGGGGGGTGAAACGTCATTGCGAGGAGAGGCAAAGCCTCGACACGGCAATCTCGTGAAACAATACAAAATTCCTGAGATTGCCACGCTCTCTAAATTCGCTCGTAATGACGTGTTTCGCCTTTACCCCAAACTTGCTTTTCTAGCTACTTTTCTAATCGCCATCTCCCCAATAGCCGGGCATAATCCGGTGATGAATAATTATATACCGATGCTTGAAAATATCGTATTTATTTTGGGGTTAAGCTTATTTGGTGTTACGTTGCTATTGTACGCTATAAATATTTTATATTTCTTTGATTGGATGAACTTAAATAGTCTAGTTAATTTTACCGTATTATCGACTATTATAATGTTTATTTTAAGCTTTATTTGTTTTGGATGGTCTTATAATAGCTTGCAAAACATCATTCAAATTATTCCAATCGAGATAGAATTTTATTATGAATTACTTTTTTGGAGCGGAGGTCATTTACTGCAATTTATATATACTCAAATATTAATATTTATTTGGGTTAGTTTATTTAGAGAGTTAATAGCTAGAGAATTGAAATTTCAAAAATTCTATTTTTTCTTACTTTATTTAAATTTTATTTTCGGAATTCTTACACTTTTCGGTCATATATTTTATGATATTATCGATGGAGCCTTCAAAGTATTCTATACAAATCATATGAAATATCTAGGCGGCATTGCTCCTGTTTTATGTTTAATAGGTATGGGGGTTGAGTTGGTGTGGGTATTTGTCATCCCGCGGCTTAACCGCGAGATCCAAACAAAATATCAGAATAATGTTATAGATCTCGCGGTTAAGCCGCGGGATGACACGGTTACAATAAATGACAGAGTAATCAAAACCATCTTACTTTGCTCTATTACTTTATTCTTACTTGGCGGGCTTATAGCAATGAATATCACAGGTATAAATGTAGCAATTCCTGCTCATTATCATGGGTCTATAGTAGGGATTAGCATTGCTTGTATGGGGTGTAGTTATTTGGGTATTGGGAAGTATCAACGTCATTGTGAGCGACTAAAAAGAGCGTGGCAATCTCATGAGGTAATACAAAAACTCCCTAGATTGCCGCGTCGGTACTTCGTGCCTCCTCGCAATGACAATATTATTAATTTTACATTTTACCTCCTAACATTCGGGCAGATTCTGCATATACTAGGTCTAGCATTCGCCGGTGGTTACGGTGTTATGCGGAAAGACCCAAATAGTGTAATGCCGATGTCAGCTAAGCTATTAATGGGAATGATGGGCGGAGGAGGGTTTATTGCTATAGTAGGCGGCTTGATGTTTGTATATATTTGTGTTAAAGTAATGTTTTTTAAAGGTATAAAACTAGCACATGAGTAAACCAACTAGAGAAGAAGCTAAAGAGGCAGTAAGAACGTTACTAAAATTCATTGGTGAAGATCCAAGCAGAGAAGGGCTGCTTAAAACGCCTGATAGAGTAATTAATAGCTACGCAGAAATATTTTCCGGTTATGGGAAGGATGTAGCAGAAATATTAAATACCAAGTTTTATGAAACTTGTAATTTTCAAGATTTTATCTTACTGAATATAAAATTTACCTCTTTCTGTGAACATCATATATTACCTTTTAACGGTACAGTAGATATAGCCTATGTTCCTGATAATTGTATTGTCGGCATAAGTAAGCTAGCACGAATAGTAAATATTTTTGCTAGAAGACTACAAATCCAAGAAAAAATGACGGTACAGATAGCAGAAAGCGTGCAGGAGAATTTAAAGCCGCTTGGTGTTGCCGTTAAGATTTCTGCCGTACATAGTTGTATGTCAATGCGTGGCGTAATGCAAGATAATAGCGTTATGAATACCATGCATTATACGGGTATATTTGCCGAACAGCAGAAATATCGTCATGAGTTTTTAAACCTTACTGCTAAAAGGTGATACGTTATTAATGTTATTTCTGCGGAAGCAGGAATCCAGTAATTTTGTCATACCGCGACTTGATCGCGGTATCCAGAAAAAATTTTAAAAAAACTGGATCCTGTGGTCAAGCCACGGGATGACAAAATAAATGATTATAAATATAGCAAAAAAGTAAATAAAATATGTTATTATCAAAATATTTTTTACCTGTGTTAAAGGAAGAGCCAAGTGAAGCTCAAGTAACTTCGCATAAATTAATGCTTAGAAGCGGAATGATTAGGCAGCAAGCAGCAGGGATTTATACTTGGCTTCCGCTTGGCTTAAAAGTATTGAAGAATATCGAGAATATAGTACGCTTAAATATGAATAAAGCGGGAGCTTTGGAAGTTCTAATGCCTTGCATTCAGCCGGCACATTTATGGATGGAATCGGGACGTTTTGATAATTACGGTAAAGAAATGCTGAAATTTCAAGATCGCCACGATAATACTTTACTCTTCGGTCCTACTAACGAAGATATGATTACGGATATTTTTCGTCATAATATTAAGTCATATAAGGATTTGCCGAAAAATCTTTATCATATCCAATGGAAATTTCGTGATGAGATTAGACCTCGTTTTGGTGTTATGAGAGGGCGAGAGTTTTTAATGAAAGATGCTTATTCTTTTGATATAAATGAAGAAAATGCCGTTAAAACCTATAATCAAATGTATAAGGCTTATATCAATGCTTTCAAAGATTTAGGCGTGTTTACTATCCCTGTTATTGCCGATAACGGTCCGATCGGTGGCAATTTAAGCCATGAGTTTCATATAATCGCTGAAACTGGTGAAAGTACTATTTATTACGATAAAAAGTTTAAGACATTAAAAGATAATCCTGATATCGATGTAGAGGAAATTAAAAGTTGGTATGCGGCAGCTGAAGAAAAACATGAAGTAAATAAATTACCTATATCTGAACAAGAAATAACCAGCAGTAAAGGAATAGAAGTAGGGCATATTTTTTATATAGGCTCAAAATATTCGGTTAATATGAATGCACTTATTAATGATGAGCATGGTAAACTAACTCCTATAGAAATGAGTTCTTATGGCATAGGCATTTCAAGGTTAGTTGCGGCTATCATAGAAGCAAATTGCGATGAGAAAGGTATCATATGGCCTTCTAGCGTTGCTCCTTTCAAAGTTTCTCTAATTAATTTAAATATTCATGATAGTAAATGCGTAGAGCTTGCGGAAATGGCTTATAAAGAGCTATCAGATAAAAATATAGAAGTGTTATATGACGATACCGAAGCACGTCCAGGCAGTAAATTTGCAACGCATGATCTTATAGGCTCACCTCATCAAATTATAATTGGTCCTAAAAAAGCCGCAAATAATATTGTTGAATTAAAAGATCGTAAAAGTGGTGTTATAGAAGACATTGAGGTAGGTAGTCTAATGAATGTATTGTAAAATAAAGAGATATAAGTCATTACGAGGAAATTGCATAGTAATTGATGAGGCAATCTCAGGAGTTTGTTATTATTTCATGAGATTGCCACGCAGTCTACGGCTGTTCGCAATGACGATTTTGGAGTCATGCAATAAGGCTAATACCCTATGGGAATGATATAGAAAAAATATTCTTCGTAGACAATGATAGTATCATATGATACTATCATATAATGAATAGTAAACCGTCTTTTCAAATAACTAATAAAATCTTGGAGTTATCACAAGATATTTCTTATGAGCTTGGTATTTTAGCCGGTAGCAAGCTTTACTCTCAACCTATAAAACTTAGAAAAAATAATCAAATTAAAACCATCCATTCTTCTTTAGCAATTGAAGGAAATAGTTTAAGTGTAGAGCAGATAACCGATATAATAAACGGCAAGCGTGTACTCGCACCTGAAAAAGATATTGTAGAAGTAAAAAATGCTATAAAACTATACAATAATCTGACTATATTTAATCCCTTCAAAATTGAATCATTATTAAAAGCACATGCGATATTAATGCAAGGATTAGTAGAAGATAACGGAAAGTGGCGTAAAGGTAATGCCGCTATATTTAAAGGTACAGAGATTATACATTTTGCCCCTACGGCAAGCCGTGTATCTTTATTAATGCAGGATTTATTTGAGTTTATAGCACAAGATAAGAAAATTTCTGGAATAGTTAAAGCTTGTATATTTCATTATGAGCTTGAATTTATCCATCCTTTTTCAGACGGTAACGGACGAATCGGTAGATTATGGCAACAATTATTACTAATGCAAGCTAATAAAATTTTTGAGTATATTTCCGTTGAAAGTTTGATAAGGAATAATCAAAGTGAATATTATAGTGTTTTAAGTAAGTGTGATAAGCTTGGTGAATCAACCTTATTTATCGAGTTTATGCTTGATAAAATAGTTGCAGCATTAAGATTATATAGTAATAATATTATATATGAGGCAAATACGCCTTTATCTAGAATAGCATTTGCTAAGGTTCATTTAATAGATCAATGGTTTTCTAGAAAAGATTATATTACTGTACATAAAAATATTTCTACGGCAACGGCTAGTAGAGATTTGTTATATGGTTTAGAGCGTAAACTTTTAATAAGTAAAGGGGATAAGAATCAAACTTATTATAAGTTTGTGTAGTTTTTAATCTCATTCCTGCTTTTGTGTATGAGAGTGTTAACTTAAGAGAAGAAAAAACCTCTGATGCCATTCCCGCGAAAGCGGGAATCCAGTACTTTAAAGCTTTTTAAAAGCTCAATTTATCTTGCTTTACCCCTAGATTTCTGCTTTCGCAGGAGTAACATCATATCACTGATTCAAAAAGAGATTAACATGAAAAATTTTATAAAATATTTGTTTTTTACCGGTCTATATATAGTAGTGACGATAATAGTTGCTTATATGGTTTTGGCTCAAACTATTCCTAATGATGGGCAGTGTCATATGATGGATAGACCGCTTGTTATTCATTACATCTTAGCAGCAATTATTACCGCTTTACCGACACTAATTTTAATATATAGTAAAAAGAAAAAGTAAATATATGATCGGTAAATTAAGCGGTAAAGTTGATTTCCAAGGCGATGATTACGTTATAATTGACGTAAACGGGGTAGGGTACTTAGTCTATGCTTCAGGTAAAACTTTAGGTAAACTTGCTGAAGGGGAGTTTTATAAACTATTTATCGAAACCCATGTTAGAGAAGAACATATTCATCTTTACGGTTTTTTGACTCTAGAAGAGAAGCATTTTTTTAATTTGCTACAATCAGTAAACGGTATAGGTACAAGAATGGCTTTATCTATCTTATCAAGCCTTACGCCTTCAGATATTCAAATTGCTGTAAATAATGAAAATAAAAATATATTTAAAGCAATATCCGGAGTAGGGGCTAAACTTGCTGAACGTATAATGCTAGAGCTGAAAGGTAAAGTAGCGAAAATATCAAGCGGTTCAGCTATTATTAAAGAGAGCTTAAATATTAAGAATATCACACCCGTTGCAAGTAATGAAGTAATAAAAGCCCTAGTAAATCTAGGATTTTCTAGATTTGAAGCTCAAAATGCTGTTCAAGGCATCATTACCCAAAATCCCGAAATCTCTATTGATGAATTAATCAAAACAGCCCTGAAAAATCGAAATTCTATCTTTAGTTGATAGATTAGAAGTTATTTTACCTATTAATTACTAAAATTAATAGGTAAAATATATGTCCAAGTTAATAGAATATTTAAAAACAATATAGGCTGAAGAAATATTAAAAGAGCTAGAGAAAGACCCTGCTACTTTAAGTATTACCGAGGTTAATTTTGTACCACAATCACCGGTATTTGTAGCTGCTGGATACTCTAAAATTCCTGAAGATGCTTTAAATGGGTTATTTAATGCTTTACAAGGAGACGCTACTATAAAGTACTTAAGCACTGATAGTTTTTCGTGGAGTTTAAAATCAATAAAGTTATTTGCTGAATTTTTTAAAGATCCGCTATGCCGAATTACCGACATTAGTTTTATAAATGCTTTGAATAATGTTAATAAGATAGATGTTCTTTTAGATACCTTAAGAGTAAATGGAACTATAGAAAATATTAAACTAGCTCATAATTATTTAAGAGATAAGGGATTAGATAGATTAATAAATAATTTATTTAAGAAATCTATAAAAACTTTAGAAGTGCAAAATACAAATATAAGATTAGACAATGGAATAATAAATAATTTTATTAAATTTCTTAAAGAATCTAATATTGAAGCTCTTGATATTTCATCAAATCCTATAGTACAAGAAAATTTAATAAAATTACTCGAAGATATAAACGAAACAAAAATAAGCGATTTAGATATAAGTGGGATATTTTTTGATAATAATAATGTTCCTGCCTGATCCTTATTTGTTAAAAATACTAAACTTGCCGGATTGAATTTTTCATTAAGTACAGAAGTAAGCGAGGAATCAAAGAAAGCCTTATCGGATGCTATAAAAGAGAATAAAAGCTTAATTGGATGTAATATTTTAGGTTATAAGATAGGAATGAAATCTCAAGATAGACAAGAATTGGACGCACAAATTACAGAAATAACTGATGAAAATAACCTTACTATAAAAGATGTAGCAGAAGTTTTGAAAAATTATTATGAAAATCCTAATATAATATTATCAAATGAGATATTTGGTTATTATTTCAAGTTATATAAAGGATTAAATAAAAATTACCTTAAAGAAGAATTACAAAACTTAGGTGTCACTGATACAGAAAAATTTTTTGAAACCGTAGATAAACTTAGAGAAGGGGTAACTAGTTTCTGTAAAGAGAGATAATATAAAAGTCTAAAATAATTTATAGCATAAAACTATTTTTTAGCTATTATTAGTCATTATATTCGATTTAAAATAATGACTAATATATTATCACCTGAAAAAAGTGAAAATGATCAAGAATTGCCGATAAGGCCGTCATATTTGCAAGAATTTGTCGGTCAACAGCAGATTAAAGAAAATCTTTCGGTATTTATTAAGGCTGCAAAATCTCGAAATGAGCATCTTGATCATACTTTATTTTACGGTCCGCCCGGGCTTGGTAAAACTACGCTTGCTAAAATTATCTCTAATGAAATCGGCGGTAATTTTAAATCCACCTCCGGTCCTGCTATACTTAAGGTAGCTGATCTTGCTGCTATTCTTACCAATCTTGAAAAGAATGATGTATTATTTATTGATGAAATCCACCGCTTAAATACTGCGGTTGAAGAGGTTTTATATCCTGCTATGGAAGATTTTGAGCTGGATATAATTATCGGTGAAGGATCTGCCGCAAGGTCAGTGAAAATAACCTTGCCAAAATTTACCTTAATCGGTGCTACCACACGCCTCGGGCTGCTTAGTAATCCTTTGCGTGATAGGTTCGGTATTCCTATGCGGCTAAATTTTTATAATACCGAGGAATTGAGGAAAGTTCTAAATAGAGCAAGTAAACTACTTGATATTGATTTGACCGATTCAGGTTCTGAAGAAATAGCTAAAAGAAGTAGAGGAACGCCAAGAATTGCATTAAGATTGCTTCGTCGTATAAGAGATTTTGCAGCAGTTGACGGTAAATCAAGAGTAGATAAGGACATCTCTGATTTTGGGTTAAATCGTTTGGAAGTTGATCGCATAGGACTTGATAGCAATGATTATCGTTATCTAAAATTCATAGCGGATAATTATAACGGTGGTCCTGTCGGAATTGAAACGATTGCAGCTGCTTTGTCTGAACAACGTGACGCACTTGAAGAAACCATAGAGCCTTATCTTATACAGATAGGTTTACTACAAAGAACTCCTAGAGGTAGGGTAATCACGATTGCCGCTTTTGAGCATTTGAAAATGCCTGTACCGAATCAATCACATCATCAATTTAATATTTTTAATGAGAATGAATAACAATAATTTAAATGATAAATACACAGCCGCAGATGTTATAAAAAGGCTGATAAAAGATCATGTTAAACCTTACGCAAATAAAATATATTTTTCGATATTTTGTATGGTTGTTGCAGCACTTTGTACGGCAGTGATCGTACATGCGGCTAGACCTATTATTGATAAGGTTTTTTTAACGCATGATAAGAAAATGCTTATAATAATGCCTATAGTGCTTACTGTAACTTTTGTTATAAAAGGAATTTCAGAGTATTATCAGAATTATCTAATAAAATTTGTTGGGCAGAGAGTACTAAACGATTTACAGATAAAAATGTATGAGCATTTGTTATTTGCCGATATTTCTTTTATTCAAAACCAATCTTCAGGACGTTTAATATCTCGTTTTACTAATGATATTTCTTTGATGCGTGGAGCTGTTTCTAACTTACTTGTCGGATGTGCTAAACATTTCCTAACTGTAGTATGTTTAATAGCAACAATGTTTCATTTAGAACCGCTATTATCTTGCGTAGTTTTTCTTGTTTTCCCTTTAGCTGTTTATCCGGTGCAAAGGATGGGTAGAAAGATAAGAAGAATATTTGCACATTCACAAGAAGAGCTTGGGCATTATACCTCTCGGCTTGATGAAACATTTCAGTCAATTAAGATTATTAAATCTTTTGTAGGCGAAAAAATAGAAAGTAATAGAGCATCGTTGATTATTAATAATATTTTAGAGTTCTACAAAAAAACATCTAAGCTAGATGCGATGGTTTCACCGATTATGGAGGGTTTAAGCGGTCTTGCAGTTGGAGGGATGGTATGGTACGGAGGTAATCTAGTCCTGGAGGGGAAAAGTACGCCAGGGGCTCTTTTTGCTTTTTTGGCTTCTTTTGCAGCGGCTTATAGACCGTTTAAAAGTTTGGTATCGTTAAATATTAATTTGCAAGAAGGAATAGCAGCAGCTAAGAGGGTATTTAGTATTTTGGATACCGAGCCTCTTATTAAAGATCATGAAGATGCTAAAGACGTAGATTTATATAATCCACAAATTACTTTTGAAAAACTAGCTTTAAGGTTTGAGAGTAAAATAGCTATAAAATATATAGATTTAAGGCTAGAGCCTCATAAAATTATTACGTTTGTCGGGCGTTCAGGTAGTGCTAAGACTTCGCTTAGTAATTTATTAGTGCGTTTTTATGATCCAAATGAAGGAAGAATTTTAATTAATAATCATGATATTAAAGATATTAAGCTTACTTCACTTAGAGGTCAGATTGCCTTAGTTACTCAAGATACTCATTTATTTGATACAAGCGTTGCAGAAAATATAGCATACGGTCAGGAAAACGCTACAAGAGAAGAAATAATTAGAGCAGCAAAATATGCCGATGCTCATGAGTTTATTATGCGTCTGCCGAACGGTTATGACACGCAGATAGGGGGGCAGGGGACAACTCTTTCAGGCGGTCAGCGTCAGCGTTTATCTATTGCTAGAGCTTTCTTAAAAGATGCCCCTATTTTAATTTGGGATGAAGCAACAAGCAGCTTAGATCAAGCTTCCGAACAGAAAATTCTAGAATCGTTAAAGAAATTACGCCAAGGAAAAACCACTTTAATTATTACGCATCGTTTAAGCAGTATTACCGATCTTGATAATATTATCGTCATGAAAAACGGTGAGATTTGTGAACAAGGAACTCATACACAATTGCTTAAGAATAAAGATGAATATTATAGGTTGTATAATAAGGAGTTAAGAGAAAATGGTTGATTTATACAGTAAATAGCTTATATTTCTTAATTTTATTAATTATTATTGCAACACTAATATTTTTGTCATTGTGAGAAGAATTACATAGTAATTCGACGAAGCAATCTCATGATGTTTGACAAGATTGTCACGTCGGGACTATGTCCCTCCTCACAATGACGATTTAATGAAATATCACAATGCGCATTACCAAGATTTTTAAAGATTATCGATTATTTGAAATATTTATTTTAGGAATAGTTAGCGGTATGCCGCTGGTTATAATTTTTTCTACTCTTGCGGTATGGTTAAAAGAATCCGGTATAGATATCGCCGTTATTACTACTTTTGCGGTTGCAAGGTTATCATATTCGTTAAAAGTATTTTGGTCGCCTCTAGTCGACAATTTTAAAATACCTTTTTTAAGTAGGTGGGGACATCGCAAAAGCTGGCTTATATTATGTAGCTCTTTAATGGCTTTAGTACTAATTGCTATGAGCAAGGAAAATCCTGAAGTTTCTTTAACTTCTTTCTATTTTTTGACTATATTATTAGGCTTTTTATCTAGCACGTTTGATATTGCCGTTGATGCGTTGCGTATAGATAAGTTTGATCAAGAAACACAAAGCATAGCTAGTGCAACCGCCGTATTCGGTTATCGAATCGGTATGCTTATTACAGGGGCAGGTGCTTTATACCTTGCAGAAATAACTGGAAATAATTGGCAATTAACTTTCTGTGTTATAGCTATAATATTTGTCGTTGCAACGATATTTATAATAACCGTAAACGAAAAAGAATTAGTAAGAGAAAAAATTAATATTATTTCTATTACTTCATGGATTTTTACAGTAATTAATCCTTTCAAGGATTTTTTCAAAAGAGAATTTGCCGCAACTATTTTACTTGCGGTAATATTTTTTAAATTAGGCGATGCTATGCTTGGAGCAGTTGCCTCACCTTTTTATATAGAGCTTGGTTATACAAAAGGCGAAATAGCAATAATAGCTAAACTTTATGGATTGATTGCAACCTTAGTCGGCGGTTTCGTTGGTGGTATTGTAATGTATAGGGTGGGGAATTTTAAAGGTTTGATTATTACCGGTATTGCCCAAAGCTTAACGCATTTTGCATTTATTTGGCTTAATCATCAGCCTCCTTCTTTTGAAGCTTTATTAATTGCTATTACTATAGAGAATTTTGCTGCCGCTATGGGTGCTACTGCTTTAGTCGGATATATAGGTAATTTATGTAATAAAAAATATTCCGCAACACAATATGCTTTACTTAGTAGTGCTAGTAGTTTATGTAACAATACTGTCACTATTTATGCTGGAAAACTCGTAAATATGATGGGCTGGGACGGTTTTTTCCTCTTTACTATAATTTTAGCCTTGCCTGCTTTGTTTATATTAATGTATCTTAATAAAAGGTTAATGTGTAGTAAGTATTATTTTCATCGTCATTGCGAGCGACCATAGGAAGCGTGACAATCTAGGAAAATAATAAAAAAATGCTATGCATTTTTTACTGGATTGCTTTGTCAAAATTTACAATTTTTCCTCGCAATGACGAAAAATCACACTTGATTTAATTTGAATAATATTTTATTTAAAATGTTTAGGAAATTTTTATTACCTTATATTTTTGTTGTAACATTTTTCTTTGCGCCTATAAGCGAAGCAAAAAAAGCCGTAAAAAATACTCCTAAACCTCCTATTCAAACTAGTTTAGTAATTGATGCAAAAAGCGGTAAAGTGTTGCAGGCCCATAATTCACAAATTCGGATTTACCCCGCTTCTTTAACTAAGCTAATGACTCTATACTTAATGTTTGAAGCAATTGAAGCCGGTAAGTTACCTTTAGATAAAAAATTACTTGTATCAGCAAAAGCTTCAAAAATGCCGCCTTGTAAGTTGGGTTTAAAAGCAGGGGAAACTATAACCGTTCGAGAGGCAATTAATGGGTTAATTATAAAATCTGCTAATGATGCTGCTGTAACGGTTGCTGAGGGCATGAAAGGTTCAGAGAAAGCTTTTGCTCATTTAATGAATGTTAAAGCTAAACAGCTCGGTATGAAGAATACCTATTTTAAAAATGCTTCAGGTTGGCATGACCCATTACAGCAAACTACCGCAAGAGATATGGCTAAACTGGCCATGGCTTTGAAGAGAGATTATCCTAAATTTTATCCGTTATTTGCTAAAACCAGCTTTGTATTTCGTGGAAACGTAGTAAACGGACATAATAGGGTTACTAAAAATTATCAAGGTGCAGAAGGGATGAAAACAGGTTTTCATACACCAGCAGGTTATAATTTAGTAACTACTGCTTCTAGGAACGGTAAATCATTGATTGCCGTTGTTACAGGCGGCAAAAGTGCTGCATCTCGTGATCAAAAGATGATGGGGCTACTAGATCAGCATTTTAATATTAAGCCTATAGTCCCTAAACCTTCAATCAAGCTTGCCTCTAATAATAAATCTACTACAAAAGCTAAATCAAAAATAATAAAGAAAAAGAATATACGTAGTTGAGATGTATTGTCATTGCGAGACCACAAAGTGGTCGTGGCAATCTCATGAGGTAATACAAAAACTCCTGAGATTGCTTAGTCGAAACTTAAGTTGCTCCTCGCAATGACGTTAAAAATCGAGCCATGCAACAATGCCTACGACTACTGACGATTTAATATTCACACATCTTTTAAGGATTTACTGCTAATTTATACTTTAAATTTACAAGTTTTATATGACAATTAACGCTACATTTATTGTTTTTTGTAACTTTAGTAGATGAAGATTTTTTAGAATTTTTAGCTAAAGTTTTACTTTGTGGTTTTTTTAGATTAATATTTTTTAGAAATTTCTCAGTTTCATTAGGTAAATATTCTATTTTTACTTTAGTTATACCTTGATTTTTAAATGCTAAAATTTCAGCCGCTTTTTGAGAAACATCTATTATACGATTTTTCTTAAAAGGACCTCTATCATTAACCATTAAAATTACTGTTTTATTATTGGCTTTGTTGGTAACTTTAACTAAGCAAGGGAGCGGAAGAGTTTTATGTGCAGCAGTTAATAAATTTCTATTAAATCTATCGCCGTTAGCTGTTTTTTTACCGTGAAAACCGTCTTTACGTCCACCGTACCATGAGGCATAACCTGTTTCGGTAAAAGATTTAGGGTTGTGAGGTTTGTAAGTCTTTCCTTTTATTTTATAATTTTTACCGACTTTATAATGTCCTTTATAAGTTAGATTATGAGGATCATCTTTTGATAATTCTTTGTAAGAATATTTGTGGGAATAAGGTAATCTTTTTGAGGTATTACAACCGCTTAGACCAAAACAAAAAATTAACAAAAATAATAAACCCTTTGCATAACTTGCTCCTAAAGGTAATTTGTATACCTTTGATACTTCAAGATTTGGTACGTCAAATTTCGGGATTTGCCTGTGTTTACGTATTTTTATACGTTGTGCAGGCTCACCACTTATTTGATTTCCAACTTTTGAAATATCTGCGGTATACGTCAATCCGGTACTCGCATCCTCACGTACTAAAGTGTACGCTGCGGTGCTACGTGCCGTGTTTCCTTCAAATTTCTCTTTATTAGCTTCGTTTTGCAAGAGGTCTAATTTGAATTTATGATTCTTCACTATTATCATTATTTGTGTTAAAGTTATTCATTATTTTAGCGTAACACACAACTTTTTCAACACCTTTTATTTTTGATGCAATAGAAGCAAGCTTTTCTAGCTCTTCTTCTGATCTTGCAACTCCAAATAAATAAACAATATTATCTATAGTTAGAATAGTATAATTAGCAAATTTAATGTCTTTTCTGACTAAATTTTTAGCTTTAATTTGCGTGGTTATCATACTATCTTTAGTATATTGGGCTAAGTCAAAATGATTACTGTTTTTACTTACTTTCAACTCATTAATAACTTCTTTTACGCTTTTTTGATTCCAAGCAATTTCTACGGCTTTTAACGCATCAGATTCTTTTTGAATATTTCCTGTTAATAATACTCTTCCTTGTGATACTTCAACCTTTATTTTAGTACCTAAATCTCTAAAATTATTTTTTACTAAATCAGCTTTAATGCTGGCAGAAATCCTTGAATCATTTAATGTTTCGGACATTGGTTGATCTTTTGAAGCAACAATGCCGGTAGTGGTTGCTGCGGTAAAAATAGCAGGTAAACAAGCAGATAGACTAAAAAAAAGAGCTATAAAAATTAGAACTCGTAATATCATAATAACAATAGTACCCTACGATTTTTAAAAAGATTGTATTTGTTCAAGAATTAACTGTTTGTTATAGTACCGGACAATTTTTAAAAAGTCATCGGTGTTATCTCTGTGAAAGCAGGGATCCAGTGCTTTTCTGTGTCATCCCGCGACTTGATCGTGGGATCCAGCTTAAAATACTAATATTATTAGTATTTAAAATTGTTTGTATGGACCCCGTGGTTAAGCCACGGGGTGACACAGTGGATTTTACCAGTCCATGCAACAAAGCCTACGCGGTAATGACATAAAGTAAAAATAGTAAGGTATTATATATCATATCTTACTATCCGGTAATTTATTCTTTAATAAAAGAGGTAATTGCAGTAAAATAAATATAAAAGTAATAGGTATTACACCGAATACTTTGAATTTTACCCATGTTTCATCTGAGAAATTACGCCAAACTACTTCATTAACTACAGCCATAAAAAAGAAAAAAGCCGCTGTTCTATAGCTTAAGGTTATCCAACTTTCTTCTTTAAGACGTACTATACTCTCTAAAGCATATTTGATAAAAGGATTTTTTCTTATACCGCTCATGAGAAATATTATTCCAAAAATAACATATAATATAGTAGGTTTGATTTTTATATACATTGAATCGCCGCTAATTAAAGTAATGCTTCCCGAAACTAATAAAACAGTCGTAGAAATAATAGAAAGCTTGGATACTTTCTTATCTATAACATAACAAAGGGTAATACAAATAACAGAGGTAATGAGCATATAAAGAGTAGCGTGTTGTATACCGCCTCCATAAAAAAAGCCTGCAAAAAATGCTATTACCGGACCAATTTCTGATAAAAGTTTTAACATATTTAATTTAATTGTTCTCTTTGATAAAATTAATTTGATTCATTTTTGTGTACTGATATTAAGTTATTTTTGGAATATCTTAATTTTATTTGTATGACAATATTTATCAGTAATATAGTAGTAAAATAAGCCAGTACTTGTAGCCCGTTAGGTCTTGCAATATAACCGGTAACAATATGTAAGATTTTACCTATCATACTTCTATCTGCTACTAACCATGAACTATCCCAAAGTTGATCGGATAAAAACATAACTAGACCGGAAGAGGTTAAAATACCTGCAGCACTTGCTGCAAATCCGCCTGCTATTAGCATTAATAATACGGTAGAGATTTTAAAAATATATTTTTGATTAGCAATCTTAATGAAACCGAAATATATTACTAAACCAAGTAAGAAGCCACTTGTAGCACCTATTATCACTCCTTGCAAGTAAATACTGCTTGATATTGTTTCAACTGAAGATATGCTATATACTAAAATAATAATTTCTGCACCTTCGCGTAATATAGTAGTGGCAACTAAAAAAAACAACATGAAATAACTGGCATTACCTTCATGAATTTTTACTGATAAGTCGTTTATATGTTGCTTTACTTTTATACCGTAACCTTGCATCCATATTATTGTCCAGCTAATCAGAATTGTTATTAGTATCATAATTCCGGAATCGAATAACTCGTCGCCTATTCCGCCAAAAGATAAAGATAATTTACGTGTAAAAAATGCAAAAATTGAAGCAAATACTACTCCAAGCATTACTCCAGCAATAATATAAAGACGAGATTTTTCTATTTGTTTTGTTACGACGAGTATTACACCAAGTAATAAGGATATTTCTAAACATTCACGAAATACTACTAAAGCAATTTTAAACATATTTTTTATCTAATCATTAACAATTATAAAACCCTGAGCCGTATCTTGATGAAAATCTCCAAAAAATTCATATTTTCCGGACTTGAGAGGTGCAAGTATAATATGTATTGACTCATTTGGCATAACTATTTTTTCACGATGTAAATCATGACTTTCAAATTCTTCTACCGTATCATCTTCATTATGAACAATTAACCTTATCTTAGTCGATTTTGGTACTTCAACTATATTCGGAACAAATTTATGATCTTGTATAGCTATCTTTACTTCTAATATATTATCGTTTGTTTTATTATCGGAACTCTTACTTGCAGAGATATAAGTAATTACTGCTAAAAATATTAAACCTACTATAATAATATTTTTGTTTTTTTTAATAATTTCCATACTATTTAATAATTTCCATACTATAATTAAAGTTTAAAGTAAAATGCTTATATACTCGTTTAATTTGAGTTTTAAATTTGTAATAATTACAAAATTTATCCTGCAATTTTTATTAATGCTATAAGATATACAATTATTATCATTATGACAAGGATAGATAATAAAATATAATTTTTTTGTCTTTGAATTTTATTTTGTTTCATATTTATTTAATTTTGTTTAAAGTTTCCTAGTTCAAGCAAAAGATATTCATTTATCGGTAACGATTCATGAGAAATAATTTTATTTATGTTAGAACCTAAGGTTTTAAATGTTTTGCCTTCAGCAATAACACTGCGTGTTCCAACCGTTACTTTACCTTGCAAGGCGTAAGAAAAAATTAAAGGATATGTAATATCGCCGATTTTCATATCTATTTGTTGCCCTTTTGCTTTTGAATCATATAGTATTTTACCGTTTGATAAGCGAGTAATTTTAGCATTAAAGCTTACTTTTTCACCACATAATAAAGGAACACGATAAGCTATCTCATCGTCATAA
The DNA here is from genome assembly GCF_000485845.1 of Rickettsia gravesii BWI-1. Lineage (NCBI taxonomy): Bacteria > Pseudomonadati > Pseudomonadota > Alphaproteobacteria > Rickettsiales > Rickettsiaceae > Rickettsia > Rickettsia gravesii. The sequence continues at coordinate 66,045 of NZ_AWXL01000010.1, forward strand.
ATTTTAACTTCATTACTTTTAACAAAATTTTGCGGTAATATGGATTTTAAAATTACATTAACTTTATAATTATAAGCATCATCGAAGATAATATTATTACTATTATTAACGGCATATTTTGCCGGAATAATAGCTTCTCGTGCTTCTCCTACCATCATACCGATTATTACATTATCTAAGCCAAGCATTACAGGAGCAGAGCCTAAAGTAAAAGTCTTAGTATCTTCAGATATTAAAGTATTGTTCATATCTGATATTTGATAAAATACGGTAACTACATGTCCGCAAGAAGCGGGACCGATATTACCGCTACCGAGCGTATTAATTTTGAATAGTGTTTTTACTAAATCCTTACGTACTTCAATAGTGTAATCATTAGGATTGATAGGTCCATTTAATGGTTGTAAAATATTTTCAAAAAATGCTTTCCCTTCTTCGGTTTTAAGAGCATTTATTACTATTTTTGAAACCGTACGTTCAAATAAGTTACCGTTTAATGAAATAGGGGGTTCATTATTTATACTAGTTTGGTTTTCATCGGTAGATGAATTATTTGAAGCCGTTTGCTCTATAGTTGTAGGATTATTGTTGTCGGGAGAGATTTTTAATTTTACTATATTGTAAAGTATTAGAATTACAATTATTAAAGATAAAAATTTTTGCATGTATATAATATTTTAGTATAACAAAGTTTACTATAACAATCAATTACTTAATAATCAAATGAGAATAAAAATAATTTGATTAATAAAAATAATTGATTTAAATTTAGATGTAGATTTTATAAATATAGTGGTGAAAAGTGAAAAAATTTATATTTTGTTTTTTATGTTTATGGACATTAAACATATTTGCTGCTTCTAAAACTTACCCTAATAAGCTTAATCGTTGTAAAATTACTAGAAATATATTTAATGATTATGAACCAAAAGTTTTTGAAACTACTAATAATTTATTACGTAAAACAGGAAGATTATCAAAATTTTACGGTGAAAGGATATTAATTAAAGGAAAAGTATTAGATCAAAATTGCGTGCCGGTTGCGGATGCTAAAGTTTATTTATGGCAAGCAGGAAGCGGAGGTAAATATCCTTACGAACCTTTAAAAACTAGAGTTGATAAAAGAAGATTTACAAGTAAAAGCGATTCAAGTTTTACCGGTTCCGGTATTGCTACTACTAATAATAAAGGAGAATATTACTTTATTAGCATGTTGCCTTATAAATCTTCTCGTTATTTGAGAAGTGCAAATATAAGAATAGAGCATCCTAGTCTTACTACTCTCGAAACACGCTTAGACTTATCTGATCAAAATATGTGTGATAATGAGTGCGGTGAAGTAAATCCGATATTGATCGAACCGCAAGAAAATATGCCGTCTTATTGTTTTGACTTAGTTTTGCAAGGTACGACGCTTAAGAGGTATTGATACAGTACGTCATTGCGAGGAAAATTACGAAGTAATTTGACGAAGCAATCTCAGGATATTTGACGAGATTGCCACACAGTCTACGACTGCTCGCAATGACATTTTGCCTCTTTCTGCGGTGCTTCTAAAGGCTTTTTTATACCACAACTACATAATGTAAGTGCTAATACGAATAAATAAAATGTCTTCATTACTATAAATTATTATATGACCTTAAGAAATTATAATAAATATCTTATATATATTATAGTATTTTTATTATCTATAATAATTTTTATTCCTAAAATTCATGCTAAGCTCTATGAGAAGCCTAAGGATAAATTAGCATTTTTAAGAGGTTCAAGCGTTCCTGATAATATAATTTTTTTTGATGAAGAAAAAAATCAATATTCTCTTGATCAGTTTGAAGGAAAGACTATATTGTTAGTGTTTTGGGCTACTTGGAGTGCTCCTTGTGTCAAAGAAATGCCTGATTTTGATATGTTGCAAAAAGATTTTAGGAAATTACCTTTTTCAGTAATTCCGATTTCAGAAGATTATCAAGACATAAAAGTTGTGAAAGAATATTTTAAAAGCTATCAAATAAGATATTTGCCGATTTATCATGATTATAGAAATGAATTATTTAAAGCCTTAGGGGTTGTTAGTTTACCGACTAGTATATTAATAGACCCAAACGGCAAAATAGTAACTAGCTTTGTCGGCAATACAAATTGGTATGACGAAAAAGTTAGAGATACTATTTTATCTGCCATTTCCGGAAATTATCCTGAACCTAAAAATAGTTATAACGAGCAATCTCTGCATAAACCGGCTAAGCCTTTGCTGCCAATAAAAAAGGATGTTATAGTAACTCCAAGTAAATAGACGAAGTGTAATTTGGAAAAGAGCAAGGAGTCTATAAGGCAAGGAGCGGAGCGTATACTTAATAGGTGAGTACCGCAGATCTTATAAGACGGCATAGCCAATTTTTCAAATTAAACGAGTATATTAAATTAAAAATGAGTAAAATTAATGAATGAAGTAAATAAATCAACTATGGCGAATGCTGAATTTGATCAGATAATAACCAAACGGCAGATAAGTAAATTAGATCAATTATTTGCTTCGGTTTTTGGTAATTCTAAAGAGGTGATTGCCGTTTTACGCCTTAGCGGTGTTATCGGTAAAGTAAGTACTATGCAATCGGGACTTACGTTAGAATCATTAAATGAACTAATAGAAAAAGCTTTTAAAATAAAGAAATTAAAAGCATTATGTTTAATTATTAATTCTCCCGGCGGTTCCCCGGTACAATCTGAACTTATTGCAAAACGTATTCGTGACCTTGCTAAAGAAAATAAAATAAAAATTTATAGTTTTATTGAAGATATGGCGGCTTCAGGCGGATATTGGCTTGCTTGCAGCGGTGACCGGATATATGCTTTGCCGAGTTCGGTTATCGGTAGTATCGGAGTAGTATCAAGCGGATTCGGTTTTCATGAAGCAATTAATAAACTTGGGATAGAGAGAAGAGTTTATACGGAAGGCAAGAATAAATCAGTATTGGATCCGTTTAAACCTATTAATAAAGATGATCTTAAAATTATCAAAGATTTACAAAAGCAGGTTTATGAACATTTTATAGAATATGTAAAAACAAGAAGAGCAGGGAAGTTAACTCAGCAAGATGAAATTTTATTTAACGGTGAATTTTGGGCAGGGCAAACGGCGCTTGATTACGGCTTAATTGACGGCATAGGTGATATGTATAGCGTAATGAAAGAAAAATTCGGTGATAATATTAAGTTTCAATATCTGTGTGCTAAGCAACCTTGGCTTAAAAAGAAACTTGGCATGGGAAGTAAGATATTAACCGATAATCTTGCTAATTCTTTAATTGATGCGGTAGAAAATAAAATTATTAACGATAAATTTGATATGAAATAATATGACAATAACACAAGTTAAAATTAAAAAACTAGAAAATTTTTCCGGCAGTCTGCCGGAATATACTACAGAGCATAGTGCGGGGATGGATTTAATAGCCGCAAACGAGCAACCTATAACAATAAAAGCAGGCGCAATACAGCTAATTCCAACAGGCATCGCTATAGCACTACCGGATTCGTTTGAAGCCCAAATAAGACCCCGTTCGGGTCTTGCCGTTAAACACGGTATCACGATTGCTAATTCACCCGGTACTATTGATGCAGATTATCGAGGTGAAATAAAGGTCATTCTTATTAATCTCGGTAAAGAAGATTTCATTATAGAAAAAGGCATGCGAATTGCACAGATGATAATCGCAAAGTACGAACGTATATTATGGGAAGAAAGTAGTAGTCTTATGGAGACGATGCGTGGTAGCGGTGGCTTTGGTTCTACGGGTGTTTAGTTGGTCTCTATGTCATTCCCGCGTAGGCAGGAATCCAGAAAAAATAACCTTAATATTGATACAAAAATTACATATTAGGTAAAAATGAACCTATAAAAAATAAGTTTTTTATAGGTTTTACTGGATTCCTGCTTTCGCGGGAATGATATAAACGAGTCATGCAACAACGCTTTTAGTAGCTCGTAATGACTATTAAGTATCCACGCAACAAATCATAAAACTTATGAAAATCACAATAAAATTATTAACTTCTATATTCTTGTTATTAGCTTTGAAAGTAAATGCTAATTCTGATTCTGTAGATAATGTTAAGCAAGTTTTTATCTATATCGATCAAAAAAATTGGTCACAAGCTGAAGATTTAGCTCTAGAAGTAAATAATAAAATTTTAACAAAAATTGTACTTTCTCAGAAATATTTAGATAATAAATATTCAGATAATAGTTTTGAACATGTAATAAGGTTTTTATGCAATAACCCGGATTGGCCTCAAAATAAGCTGCTTGAAGAAAGAGCGGAAGAATATCTAAATAATAATACAAATAAAAAAGTAATTTTTGATTGGTTTAGTAAACATCCTCCTCTTACCGGCAAAGGTTATAAATTTTATGCGGCAGCTGCAAGTAGTTTAATCAAAGATCAGAAGATATTACTACCTATTATTAAAGAGGCTTGGGTATACGCCAATTTCACTCCTGAAGAAGAAAATGCATATTACAATAAGTGGCATAAATATTTAACTACGAGTGATCATTTAGAGCGAATAGAAGAACATTTATGGAAAAATGATATTAGATCTGCTGAGCAATCCCTGAAATATGTAGATCAAGGTTACCGTAATTCTTTTAAAGTCCAAATTGCGATTATAGGTAAATCGCCAAATGCTGAAAAGCTTTTTAAAAGTGTTCCTGAAAAATACTATACTTCCGGTTTATTATATCGTTATTTAGATTTTAAAAAAATGCAAAAGCCGACAAAGGAAATTATTACTTTGTTTAAGAAAGCTAAAAATAACCGTAAACATTTTGCTAAATGGTGTCGTATTCAGTCCTATTATGCTCGTGAATTCATCGATTACAAAGATTTTGCTAATAGCTATAGAATGGCAACGCTTCCTTTTGCTACTTGTCCTGAAACTATAAGGGAGCAGGAGTGGCTTGCGGGCTGGCTTTCTTTAAGTTTTTTAAAAAAGCCTGATCAAGCATTAGTACATTTTAATAAGTTTATTAAAGTTGTTAAGACTCCGATTAGTTTGGCACGTGGGTTTTATTGGCTCGGTCGTACTTATGCAGCAAAAGGCGATAAGCAAACGGCTAGAAAATTTTACGAGCAGGCAGCCAAATATTCTTTTACCTTTTATGGGCAGGTAGCAAATATTGAATTAAATAGGACAAAGTTAGTTTTACCTCCTATTCCCGTAATAACTTCTGAAGAAAGGGAAATTATGGAAAATAAAGAGATTATTAAAGCAATAAGGTTATTGGTTAAATATAATAAAAACTACTTAGCCCTGATATATTCCAAAGCAGCAATGAAAAACGCTAAAAATTCTGCAGAAATTCAAATAATTGCGAATATTATTAAAGCAAATAATAATACTAATCATATGGTTGAGGTGGCAAAAATTGCCGCCCAAAATAATGCTTTTATTCCGGATTGTGCTTTTCCAACGCCTTATAATCTAGTAGGTTTGCCTATCCCACCTCATTTAACTTATGGAATAATTAGACAAGAATCGGTTTTTGATCATAAAGCAGTAAGTCATACAAATGCTATGGGTCTCATGCAACTTATTAAAGGTACTGCTTGTGATACCGCAAGATCCATAAATGTTAAATGTAATGTAGCAGACTTAACTAGAAATCCGGTATATAATATTACACTTGGTTCGCATCATTTCAAAAAATTATTAGATGATCATAAAGGTTCTTATATTCTATCCATTGCTTCTTACAATGCCGGAAGTCATAATGTAGTAAAATGGATAGATAGGTTTGGTGATCCAAGGGATATAAAAGATACAAGAAAAGTTATTGACTGGATAGAACTTATACCTTATCGAGAAACAAGAGATTACGTTCAAAGAGTACTTGAAAATGTTCAGATTTATCGGGTAATCTTAAATAAGAATAGTAGTTTGTACTTTAAGCGTGACTTACATGCTTGTAATATAGCAAAAGTTAATTTCTATTAGTGTTTTATTTTGACATATAGTAATATATAAGTATAATGTTAAACACTAATTAAAAATATGGATTAAGGAGGGGAGTATGAAAAAATTAGAGCAACACTTTAAAAGACAGCGTAATGATACCGATATTCAAGTAAAGAAATATAAAAACGATCTTAATGTAATCGGCATTAGATATGACCATAAATCTGCACATGTTGAAGTTCCAAATTATGCTACCGGCGGG